>JAEZTD010000092.1 GCA_023443705.1 Bacillota bacterium
ACCTTGAGCGATTGGATGCCAGCGGCATCCGCACGTTGCCCACGGGCGGCGTCACCTTTGAGGGAGACGGCGCGGAAGGTTTTCGCGCCAACCTGTGGCTGCGAACCGCCGACAGGGTGCTGCTCGAAATGGGCCGATTTGAGGCGAAGTCCTTCGAAGCGCTCTTCGAGGGTGTGAAGGCATTGCCCTGGCCGGACTTTCTGCCCCGGGACGCGGCCTTTCCGGTTCGCGCGCAGTGCGCGCGCTCCCAGCTGATGAGCCCCAGAGATTGCCAGGCCATCACGAAAAAAGCCATCGTCGAGCGGCTCAAGGGCGCGTACCGCGTCGACTGGCTGCCCGAGACGGGCACGGCCTATGCGATCGACGTATCAATCCACGAGGATCAGGTGGTGGTAGCACTGGACAGCTCCGGTGCGGCATTGTCGCGCAGGGGCTACCGAACCTGGAACGGCGAGGCGCCGCTTCGGGAGACGCTGGCCGCGTCCCTCGCGTTCTTGTCACCGTGGCGGCCCAGCATGCCGCTTTTGGATCCCTGTTGCGGCACCGGCACCATCCTGATCGAATCCGCGATGATCGCGCTGGACCGAGCGCCGGGCCTCACCCGCGCGTTTGACTGCGAAGCCTGGGCATTTATGCCAAAGGGTGCGATGAAAGAGATCCGCGACGAAGCCATCGGCCGCTTTGAGGCCGCGAAATCCCGCCCGCTCGACATCCGCGGCTCGGACATCGATCCGGAGGCGCTGAAGCTGGCTGAGCGCCATGTGGCGCAGGCGGGGCTTGCGGGCCGGATCCGTCTGGAGCAGGCGGATCTCCGGGACGTGGCGGTGGGCGAGGGCTTCGGTGCGATCATTGCAAATCCGCCCTACGGCGAGCGCCTGGGCGACCGTCGCGCCGCCCAGGCGGTTGCGAAGGCACTGGGCGACCTTCAGCGGCGCTCCGGCTGGAGCCTTTCGGCGCTGACCGCCGACCGCGGCTTCGAGCGCGCCTTCGGCCGCCGGGGGGACAAGCGCCGCCGCCTGTACAACGGGCGCATCGAGTGCGAATTCATTACCTTTGCCGGAGGACATGCCAAATGATCGGAAAAGCCATATTCAGCCGCGCGCCGCTCATACAAAACCGCCTCGCGCCGCTTCCGCTCGGCGCGGTCCGCCCGGAGGGCTGGCTGCGCGAGCAGTTGGAAGCGCAGGCGCAAAAGGCCGCGGCGCTGATAAAAGAAATGCCCGCCCTCGGCGCGGACAACGCCTGGATGGGCGGCGCGGGCGACGCCAGCGCCCTCGCGCCGATGCTCCTTGACGGGCTGGTGAGTCTGGCTTGGGTGCTGGACGACGAAGGCCTTCAACAGGCGGCGCAGAAGTTTCTGGATTGGGCGTTTGACTTTCAGGATGAAGACGGATGGTTTGGCCCCGCGGAAAACCCGGACTGGTGGCCGCGCATCCTCGTCGCCCGCGCGGCGCAGGGGTACTTTACCGCCACCGCCGACAAGCGCGCGCTGGTGTTTCTGGACAAGTTCTTCCGCTTTCAGCTGGCGAACCTCGACGCAAAACCCCTCGAGGAAACCGCCACTGCCCGCGCGGCGGACAACATGCTCCTCGCGCTGTGGCTCTACAACCTGACCGGGATGAGCTATCTTCTGACCCTTGCCAAAAAACTCAAGGGCCAGTCGCTGGACTGGACGAACCACTTCCACATCTTCCCGCACATCCGGCCGCTGGAGAAACAGCGCCCCTGGGCGGATCTCTCCCGCGTCATGGAGGCGGAGGAGCCGCTGACAGGCGCGGCCCAGCCCTATTACCGCAAAGAAGCGGCGCTTTCAAACGCCGCTAACGTGGCGGCGGGCCTCCGGGCGCCGGGCATCGTAAACCTGTTCAAGTCCGGCTTCAAGGAAGTCGGCGCGTTCAAGGTCGGCTGGCAAAAGCTGATGAAGCACCACGGCGTGGCGCTTGGCATGTTCACCGGCGACGACCATCTGGCCGGCGCGAGCCCCGCCCAGGGCGTGAACTTTGAAGCCGTGACGGAGCTTTTGACGACGCTGGAGACGCTGCTCGCCGTCAGCGCGGAGGACGCGC
The DNA here is from genome assembly GCA_023443705.1 of Bacillota bacterium. Lineage (GTDB taxonomy): Bacteria > Bacillota > Clostridia > Christensenellales > Aristaeellaceae > JAEZHK01. The sequence continues at coordinate 2,067 of JAEZTD010000092.1, forward strand.
CGGAGTTGGGCGATCATCTCGAAAAGCTCGCGTTCAACGCGCTGCCCTCCATGAGCACGAAGGAGCCGGGTGCGTGCCAGCGGGTGGGCCAGGTCAATCAGGTGGCCGCGACCCGTGCGGAGCGCTCCTGGTACAACGAGGATCAGGACGCGAACCTCTACGGCGTCCGGACCGGCGCGGAGTGTGCCGTGCCGCTGATTCAGGCGTGGCCAAAGTATGCCGCTTCGCTGTGGTACGCCACGCAGGACGACGGGCTCGCCGCGGCATCCTACGCCCCCTGTCAGGTCAACTTCGTGGCGGGCGGCACGCGCGTGCGCCTCAAGGTGGATACGGCATATCCCTTCGACACCCAGGTGACCGTCGAGGTCACGGTCAAGCGCCCGGCGGAGTTTCCGCTGTACCTGCGCATCCCGGCCTGGGCCGAACAGGCGATCATCCGGCTTCCAGAGGGCGAACTGATGTCCCTTCGCGCCGGTGAAGCGGGCTGCGTCAGGCGCAAGTGGACCGGGAGCGAGCGGGTGACGATGGATTTGCCGATGCAGCCGCGGCTGACCCGGTGGTTTCACCAGTCGGCAGCGGTGGAGCTGGGGCCGCTTGTCATGTGCCTGAGGCCCGAGGAGGCATGGAAGAAGCTGGAGGACGGCGCCCTTGAGGTGACCGCCGGCTCTCCGTGGAACTGGGCTCTGGTGGCCGACGCCGCGATGAAGGCGGTCGTCGAGCCGGAGAAGGCCGCTGCCTTCAAGCGCGGCGGGGACGCGGCCCGGGTTCTGGCCAAGGCGGTTCCCGTGCCCGGCTGGGAAATGGAAGGCGCGAGCGCCGCGCCGCCGCCGATCCAACCCGAGGGGGACTGGCCCGGCGAGCAGGTCATCGAGCTTACGCCCTTTGGGAATTCCTCCGTACGAATTGCGCAATTTCCGACCGTTAAACTAAACGGATAGGGAACGTGATTTATGGAACAGATCGCCCGGCAGCCGCGTAGAAGCTTTTTATCCGGCTTTCTGAAGCTGGCGTTGCCCATGATGGGGCAGACGCTCATGATGGCGACCATGCAGGTCGTGGACAACGTGCTCGTCGGGCGGCTTCAACTGGGCGAGTACGCGATTTCCGGCGTGTCGCAGGCCAACAGGGTTTCCTTCCTGTTCCAGTTGGCGGTGTTCGGCATGGCGGGCGGGGCTTCGGCGTTCTTTGCCCAGTACTGGGGCAAGCGCGACCGGGAGGGGATTGAACGGACGCTGAACCTCAGCGTCGTCTTCGGGCTTCTGATCGCGCTTGTGTTCGCGGTTCCCTCTATCCTCATGCCGGAACGGCTGCTGGGTTTGTTGATCGCGTCGGACAAGGCGGTCAAGATCGGCGCGGTGTATCTTCGGATTGTGGCGATCTCCTTCTTCCCCTATGCGATTTCCATGTCGATGGGTGCGTCGTTCAAGTCCACCGAGCGGGTGGTGCTGCCGATGGTCGCCAGCATCGCCGGTGTAACCATCGACGCGGTGATGAGCTATGTGCTGATCTTCGGCCGTTTCGGCGCGCCGCGGCTGGAGGTGGCGGGGGCGGCGGCAGGTTCGGTACTGGGCGTCGTGGCCGAGACGATCATTCTGGCATCGGTGGGTCTTTATAAAAAGTACATCTCCCTTTCCTCCATTTCCGCAGTTGGGCGTATACCGCGCGCTTTTGTGAAGAAGTTTATGAAGGTCGCACTGCCTGTGATGGGGAATGAATTTCTGTGGGCGCTGGGCATTGTCGCCTATTCTGCCACCTACGGCAACATGGAAAATGCCGCAGTCGCGACGGCGGCGGTCAACATCTTCTCCAATGTGGAGGTCATGGCGTCGGTGGTTCTCCGGGGCGCGACCCAGGCCGCGGCGGTCATGATCGGCATATCCATCGGCGCGGGGCGCGAGGCGCAGGCGCGGCGGGATGCCTGGCGCGCGCTCAAGGTCAACGTGGTGATCGCCGCGCTGACGGCGGTGCCGGTGTTTTTGTTTGGCGGATGGGTGACGGACTGGTTCAAGGTGGCGGACACGACCAAATTCGCCGCGCAGCGCCTGATGCAGATCTACGCCTTTGTGCTGCCGCTGATGGCCGCCAACTCCGTGATGATCGTGGGCATATTCCGGCCAGGCGGGGACGCGACCTACTCCATGGGCCTGGATCTGCTGCCGCTTTGGCTGGTGGGCGTGCCGCTGTCGGTGTTCGCCGCGCTCGTTCTGAAGCTCCCCGTCCAGTACGTATTTCTGGCCACGCGGTGCGAGGATCTGGTCAAGCTGGTCTTCGCGCTCAGACGGCTCAAAAGCGGCAAATGGGTGCACAACCTGGTCAAGAAATAGGCATCGGAAAACCCATGTGGTTTTCTGTGCAAAGGGAATCCTCTGGGGTTTCCGGGGGCGCAATGACCAAAGGAACAGATAACGCCACCAGTATGACTGGTGGCGTTATCCCGTCCCCGGCGCACACGCAGCCGGGAATGATTGAAGCGCTACAAGGAGGGATGGTTTGGGGGCGGTCCCATTGGGGAAAGCCCATTAGGAATGCGGGCGTTTTCTATTTGTTCAGGTAGCGCTCCACGATGAACTTCGGCCGGCGCTTGACCTCGGTGTAGATCTTGCCCACATAGATGCCGATCAGTCCCAGCGCCATCAGTTGGACGCCGCCAACAATCCATACGCTGACCATCAGAGAGGCCCATCCGGAGACGGTCTGGCCCAGGCACGCCTGGACGACGGCGTAGAGCGCCATCAGAAGGCCCAGCAGCGCGAACATGAAGCCCAGCGCGATGACCATCCGGATCGGCTTGACGCTGAAGGAGGTCACGCCCTCCACCGCGAAGGCGATCATCTTGCGCAGCGGGTACTTGGACTCGCCCGCCACCCGCTCGCCCCGGTCGTAATAAACCTGCTCGGTTTTAAAGCCCAAAAGCGGCACCATGCCCCGGAGGAACAGGTTAACCTCGCCGAAATCCGCCAGCGCATCCAGCGCGCGGCGGCTTAAAAGCCGGTAATCGGCGTGGTCGTTCACCACGTCGGCGCCCATCGTGCGCATGAAGCGGTAGAAGGCGTGAGCGGTCGCCCGTTTGAACGCGGTGTCGGTGTCGCGCTTTTTGCGGACGCCGTAGACCACGTCCGCGCCTTCGGCCATCTTTTCCACAAACTGCGGGATGGCGTTCACGTCGTCCTGAAGGTCCGCGTCGATGGTGACGATGGCGTCCGCTTTTTCGCGGACGGTCATCATCCCGGCCCAGAGCGCGTTCTGATGCCCTGCGTTGTGGGCCAGTTTCAGCCCTTCGACCTCGGGATGGCGCGCGGCGAGGGCTTCGATCACTTTCCAGGTCTTGTCGCGGCTGCCGTCGTCCACCAGCGTCAGGCGGCTTTGGGGATCAATCTGCCCATCCTCCGCCATCTTCTGAAGCAGCGCCACCAGCTTCGGCGCGGTGTGGGGGAGCGCCTCCTCCTCGTTGTAGCAGGGGGTGATGATGTACAGTACCGGTTTCATACTTTACGCTCCTTCGAAGCCCGCCACCTGACGGGTGAGGCCGCCGATGCGCGCGGTGAGGCGCGCGCGGTCGCATGTCGCGGACAGGATCGCGGTCAGGTTTCCTTCAAGCCACGCGTCGCAGACGGCGGGGATGACCACCGTATCGCCGGAACTAAGCGCGATTGCGCCGCCGTCCCAGCCGACGACGCAGCGCCCCAGAACGGTTAAAAGCCGCATTCGGCCGCTTTCGAGGCCCATGCGCCCCGTCGCGTCCAGCCGCCACAGTTCAAAATTCCCGTCGCAAATGTATACGGTCTCCCGGCCGCCGGGGACATCAAGAGAAACGCCTTCCAGCGGCGCTCCGGGCAGCGGCCTGGCCACGTTCAGCGCGTCTTCAAGGTGCAGCGCCCGCTTCTTTCCGTCCGGGCCGGTGCGGTTCCAGTCCCACAGGCGGTAGGTCACGTCGGAGGATTGCTGGATTTCGTAAACCCGGATGCCGCCGCCCAGCGCGTGCACCAGCCCGTGGGGGATGTAGAGCACGTCTCCAGCGGACACATGCAGCCAGTTCAGCGCGTCCTCCAGCATCCCGTCATGAACGGCGCTTCGAAGGTCCGCGCCCTCCTTGAGCCCCAGCACCAGCTTCGCGCCCGGCGGCGCGTCGAGGATCACCCAGGCCTCTGTTTTGCCGAATTTTCCGTGGTGCGCAGCGGCGTATTCGTCGCCCGGATGCACCTGAACGGACAGCATCTCCCGCGCGTCAAGCAGTTTTACAAGAAGCGGAAACGCCGCATCGCCTGAAAGGCCAGTTAGCGCCCCGCGGTACTTTTCGTAGACCGCGTCGAGCGTCCAGCCTGCCAGCGCGCCGTTTTCCACCGTGCAGGACAGGTCCGGAAGGGCCGAAACCTCCAGGCTCTCGCCGGTCAGGTCGTCCGGGATGGCCTTGCAGAACAATTCGCGAAGGCCCTCGCCACCCCAGGGGGTCGCCACGCCATGCCGGAAGACCGGCCGCATCTTCATCGGATACAAGCTATCATTCCCCTTGCGTTCTTTCCATATTACCGATACAATGGTTCCATTGTAAGTTTCCGGAGGACGGTTGTCAAGGAGGGACGGATGGCGGCAAAGGATCGCATCAGCGTGCGCGCGCTGGCGGAGTTCGCGCTGGAAGGCGGCGACCTGTTCCGCGAGGCAGGTGCGCTGGACCGCATGCTGGAGGGCGCGGAAGGCCACCGGATGCATCAGGCGGGCTACGCGGACGGCTTTAAAAGCGAGGTGGCCATCTCGCTGACGGCGGAGGTCTCCGGCCGGGCGCTGACCTTGTACGGGCGCATGGACGGCCTAAACGAGAAGTTAGATCCCCCCGTCGTCGAAGAGATCAAGACCACCCGGCTGGCGCCTTCCGTAATCCGGGAAAATGACTTTCCGGTGCACTGGGCGCAGGCGGAGCTCTACGCCCACATGCTCGCGGCGCGGCGCGGGTACCCTTCTGTCGCGGTGCGCCTCGTCTACCTGAACCTAAGCGGCGACAGTGCGCGCTATGAGCGCGTCTACGACGCGGCGGAACTATGCGAGCTGTTTCTCGGGTACGCCGGGCCGTACGCCGCGTGGCTCGAGCGGCTTGAAACCTGGCAGCGGTCAAGCCGCCCCACCATGCAGAAAATGGCCTTTCCCTTCGGAAGCTACCGGGAGGGCCAGCGGGAGATGGCCGCCGCGGCCTACCGGGCCATCAAGGCGAAGAAGAACCTGATGGTCTCCGCGCCCACCGGCATCGGAAAGACCGCCGCGGCGCTCTTTCCGGCGGTCAAGGCGCTGGGGGAGGGGCTCGTCACCCACATCTTTTACCTGACCGCCCGGGGCACCCAGCGGCGCGCCGCCGAGGACGCGCTGGAGCGGATGCGCGCCGGCGGGCTCGTGATCCGCTCGGTGGCCATCACCGCCAAGGAAAAGGCCTGCCCCTTTCAGGGCGTGCCCTGCGACCCGAACGCCTGCCCGCGGGCGGTAGGCTACTTTGACCGGCGGCGCGACGCGCTGAACGAGGCGCTGGCCCTGTCCAAGCTGGACGAGGGCGCCATCGCCGCCCACGCGGAGAAGTGGTCGCTGTGCCCTTTCGAGCTTTCGCTGGACCTGTCCGAGCAGGCGGATGTGATCATCTGCGACTACAACTACGCCTTTGACCCCAAGGTTCGGCTGAAGCGCTTCTTTCTGGACAAGGGGGAGTACGCGCTGCTCATCGACGAGGCGCACCACCTGCCCGAGCGCGCCCGGAGTATGCTGTCCGCCCGGGTGGAAAAGCGGGATTTTCAGGCGCTCCGCAGGGCTCTCAAGGCTGACGAGATCGCCCGGCCCGCCTACGACGCCTTGGAGGCCATCCTGAAGGCGATGAAGAAGCTGCAGCTCGAATGGGAGAGCCCCGCCGCGCTGGAGGAGCCGCCGGAGGCGCTGTATCAGCCGATGGCGGACTTTCTGGACGCCGCGCGGCCGCTCCTTTCAGAAGGGCTTTCGGCCCACGAGCAGCTGTTCGAATGCTACTTTCGCGCGCTGGACTACTTGCGCGTGGCGGACGCGTTTCAGAGCGACTACCGGGCGCTGATCGAGCCCTCGGAGAAAAACCTCTCGGTCCGGCTCTGGTGCTTTGATCCGGCCCGCGCGCTGAAGCAGACGATGAGCCGCGTGCGCGCGTCGGTATTGTTCTCGGCCACGCTGTCGCCCATCGAATACTACCTGCGCGCCTCGGGCCTCTCCGAGGGAGACGGGGATGCGATGCTCGCGCTGGATTCGCCCTTTCCCCGGGAGAACCTTCTGGCCATCCGGTATCCGGTGGACACGCGCTATGCCGCACGGGAACGCACCGCGCCCGTCGTGGCCCGCGCGCTGAAGGCAATGTGCGAGGCGCGGCCCGGCAATTACCTGGCCTGCTTTCCCTCCTATGAATACCTCAACCTGACGCTGAACCATTTTCTGGCACTCGGCGCGAAGGCGGAGGTACTCGTGCAGCGCGGCGGCATGTCGGACGCCCAGCGCGCCGCGTTCCTCGAGCGGTTTGCCGAAGCCCCAAAGCGGTCCATGATGGCCTTTGTGGTGATGGGCGGCGTGTTCGCCGAGGGCATCGACCTGCCGGGCGAGAAGCTGATCGGCGCGGCGATCGTCGGCGTGGGCATCCCGCAGCCGTCGTTTGAGCGGGAGGTGCTTCGTTCTCTCGAGGATGGCGAGGAGGGGGAGGGTTTCCGCGCCGCCTACGTCTACCCCGGCATCGAGCGGGTGCTGCAGGCGGCGGGCCGTGTGATCCGCACCGAGACCGACCGGGGCGTTGTGCTCTTGTTGGACGAGCGGTATCAGGCCCCTGAATACCGGCGGCTTTTGCCCCGTTTCTGGCGCGTCCGCCCGGCGGCGGACGGCAAGGCGCTGGGCGAAATGCTGCGGGAATTCTGGAGCGGACCGGCGCTGTTTTGAGCGGAAGGCGACACAGTTCCGCGCCAAAAGACCCGGCTCGACGAATAAATAATGTTTTGGATTGGTATAAATGGTTGCCATATGAAAGCCGTCCTTCCGCATCGGAAAGGACGGCTTATTCATGGGGTTATGATGGATGCTTCGCGGCAGTGCCGACGCTATTCCTCGGAAGGCCACAAACGGTCCGGGTACGCGCCCGACGCCTTCAGAGACTGAACGGCGCGGCGCACGCCGGGCAGGTCGTCCGTATAGGTGACGCCGTACCACTTTTCATCACAAGGAAGCACTTGAACAATGGCGCGGTCTTCCTCGATCAGCCGGTTGACCACGTAGGGCAGATAATACTCGGCGCGGAGCGGGTTCTCCTTCAGATTTTTCTCGAAGAAGGAGATGAAGTACGCCTCAATCGCGTCCATCATCGACGCGCCGAAGCCCCACATGTTCATCGATACCGGCGTTCCGGCGGGCAGCCTTACCCAGGTTTCGCCGTTCTCGGTATAGGCGGCGCCGTCCGCCTCGGGCCGGATTTTTGTGCGCTCGACAACGCCCGTGAGAAGGCCGTTTTCAACGCTGCACACGCCCCTTGATACCGTGCCGTTCTCGGTCAGTGTGTTTTCAATGCGGTAGCCGCACATGGCGTGGCGGTCTCGCTGTCCGCCCAGAAGCGCCCCGTAGATGGCCGAAAACGCGCCCGCGCCGTAAAAGTCGTCGGCGTTGATGGCCGAGAAGGGGCCGGTAACTTTTTTTCGCGCGCAGAGCACCGCGTGGGCGGTGCCCCAGGGGCGCGTGCGCCCTTCGGGGAAGGCGATGCCATCCGGCAGCGCGTCCAGCCGCTGCTCGGCGTAATGAAGGTCTACGGACGAGGCGATTCTTCGACCGATCGCATCGTGAAACTCCGGTTCCATGCCCGGCGCGATCACGCATACCACCCGCTCAAAACCCGCCCGGATCGCGTCGTAAATTGAAAAGTCTATGATGCTGTGGCCGCGCTCATCCACGCTGGCAAGCTGCTTGAGCCCGCCGTACCGGCTGCCCAGGCCCGCCGCCATTATGACCAGCTGTGGCTTGTCCATTGGCAACGCTCCAATATATGAATAATCCCAACCTATCTATTATACTATGCGTTCGGTCTGTATGCAAGCACGCGCCGAAGGAACCTCGGCGTAAAAAAGCGGGTCCGATTTCCTTCGGGCCCGCTCAAAAATATCTTTCGTCAGTCGCAATCACAACCAAGATTGTGCTTGACGCGGTCGTGCTCCTCGGCGCGCTTGCCGTCGTTGAACCGGTCAAGCGTACCCACCAGGTAGCCGGTGATGCGCCGGATGCGGTGGAAAGGTACGGAGCCGAAGTCATAGTCGATGTCCACGTATTCGCCATCCACGCGGATGTCCATGCCCAGCGGTTCGCGTCCGTATTTTTCACGCGCGTGCGCGATATACGCTTCAATTTCTTCCTGGGGCAGGGTGCCATTGACGATGTTGACGTTGATGCTCATCGGGGGTCGACCTCCTTCGTATGAGCCCATTATACCACCAATATCTTGTGCGTAAACAGTCAAAACCTACAAAATGTGGGCATCATTCACTTTTTCGGAGGGCGAAGAATCCCGTTCGCCGAGGCTTAAAAGCACCAAACCCATCAGGACCAGAAGGACGCCCGCCGCCCGGTAGATCGAAAAAGAACCCAAAATCCAGGCGTCGAGCGCGAGTGCGGCGGCCATCTGGCTGACGAAGGACAATAGCGTCATGCGCAGGCTGGAGATTCTTAATGCCACCATAGACGAGAGCATCACGACTCCGACGCCCATCGGTCCGCCCAGGTACATGAATGCGTTCCCTGCGTGTGCCGGCAGAGCCAGCTGTTCCCCTGCGATCAGCATCGCGAGAATGGACACGATCAGACCCACCCAGTAGTTGTTGAAGGTCGAGCGGCCGAGGCCGATGCGCGCCGAAGCTTGGGCGTTTAGCATGCGCCCTACGACGATGCTCACACCCGACAGCGCGGCAAGCAGTTCCATCATGGCGGATCCCCCCTCATTCCATCAGCATGACCGCAATGCCCACCGCAATCAGCGCCATCCCCGCCGCGGTCTTGAGGCGAAAGCGCGCCTTCTTCGCGCCCATCAGGCCGAAGCCGTCCAGAATCGCGGAGGCGGCGGACTGGCCCAGTAGCCCCAGCGCCAGCGTCGCGGATACGCCGATTATCGGCGCGCTCATGTTGGTGAACACCGTCGTCAAAACGCCCACCGCGCCGCCGAGATAGAGCACAGGCCGCATGCGAACGCGGGTGAAGAGGCTTTCGCGCCGGATCAGCATCCAGAAAAGCACCACGGCAAGCCCTGCAATGTGGATGACCACCGCGGCCGCCCAGCTGCCCCAGGCGGTGGACAGTTCTCCGTTCATCAGAATCATCACCGAAATCATCGCGCCTGACAGCGCGGCGAGAAAATCCATCACGCGCATCGCCTCCCGTTTCATGATAGCCGATTGTGCTTGCGCGGTGGTATGACATATGTCATACTATAGAAAAAAGGGGGCACGGCCATGCGGCGGGTATCGGACGAGGCGAGGCTCCGTCGCCATCTGGAGGAGATTGGGCTCGCGGAGCTGGCACTGGACTATCCGGCGGCGCTCTATTACTGCCCGGCGGGGCGGGACATCGCGCGGCAAGGCGAGCCGCTCACGAGCCTTTATGTGTTTTTGTCGGGGCGGGCAAAGGTCGTCCGGCTGATGGAAAACGGACGGGCGATGCTGCACGATTTCTATCAGGAGGTGGCCCTCCTGGGCGATCTGGAACTGTGCGGGGGGGATTTGACCGCTAGAACCACGGTGCGCGCCGTGACCGACGCGTGGCTGATCGGCTTTTCGCTGGAGGGCCGCCGCGAGAAGATGCTGAGCGACGCGCGGTTCCTCCGGCTGATGTGCCGGGAATTGGCGGGGAAGCTGGAGCGGTCGTCGGAATCCGCGGCACAGAACCTCTTGTATCCGCTGGCGGATCGGCTCATGGCCTACATGACAAAAGCCCAGTCCGGCGGCGTGTTCAGCGAGAACCTGACCACAACCGCGGAGATTCTGGGCGTCAGCTACCGCCACTTGCTGCGCACGCTGCGGGATTTTGAAGAGGAAGGGCGCATCCTGAGGGTTTGCGGCGGCTACATGCTGTCCGGCGGCGCGTGACGGCGGATGTTATTTCTTCGCGCGCGCTTGACAGCCGCCCCTCAACACCCTATAATTCAGATTAATCATATATGAAATGTCGAGGAGGCGGTTCCGTGCGTGTAGCAACGATCAATTTCTATCCTTCGGACAGGCGAATGTGCCGAATGCAAAACGGCGCCCACCGCGTGCCTGATTCGAAATAAGATGGAAAGAGGGATACACCATGTCTGATTACCGCTTTGAGACGCTGCAGATCCACGCCGGCCAGGAGACCCCGGATTCCGCCACCGACGCCCGCGCCGTGCCGGTTTACCTGACCAGCTCCTACGTGTTCAAGGATTCCGCCACCGCCGCGGGCCGCTTTGGCCTCTCCGAGGGCGGCAACATCTACTCCCGCATCATGAACCCCACGACGGACGCGTTTGAAAAGCGCATCGCGGCACTGGAAGGCGGCGCGGCCGCGCTGGCCACCGCGTCGGGCGCCGCGGCGGTTACCTACGCCATCCAGAACATCGCCCGGGCGGGCGACCACATCGTGTCCGATCACGCCATCTACGGCGGCACCTACAACCTGTTCGCCCATACGCTGAAAGATTTCGGCATCGAAACCTCTTTTGTGAACGGCGAGAATCCCGAGAATTTCCGAAACGCCATCCGGCCCGAGACGAAGGCGATCTTCATCGAGAGCCTCGGCAACCCCAATTCCACCATCGTGGACATCGCTGCGGTGGCCGCCATCGCCCATGAGAACGGCATTCCGCTGATCGTGGACAACACCTTCGCCACGCCCTACCTCCTGCGCCCGATCGAGCATGGCGCGGACATCGTGGTGCACTCCGCCACGAAGTTCATCGGCGGCCACGGCGCGGCCATCGGCGGCGTGATCGTGGACGGCGGCAAGTTTGACTGGGCGAAGAGCGGCAAATTCCCGGGCCTCTCCATCCCCAACCCCAGCTACCACGGCGTGGTGCTTACCGACGCGGTGGGCCCGATCGCCTACATCATCAAGGCGCGGGTTACGCTCCTTCGCGACACAGGCGCGACGCTGAACCCGCTCAATGCCTTCCTGTTCCTTCTGGGGCTTGAGTCGCTCTCACTGCGCGTCGAGCGGCACGTGGAGAACGCGCTGAAGGTCGTGGACTTCCTCAAAAAGCACCCGAAGGTCGCGGCGGTCAACCACCCTAGCCTGCCGGAACATCAGAACCACGCGCTCTACACCCGGTATTTTCCAAGCGGCGCGGGCTCGATCTTCACCTTTGAGGTTCAGGGCGGCTCGGCCGAGGCGCGCGCCTTCATCGACAACCTGAAGCTGTTCTCGCTTCTGGCCAATGTGGCGGACGCGAAGTCGCTCGTAATCCACCCCGCCTCCACCACCCACTCCCAGATGAACGAGCAGGAGCTTCATAAATCGGGCATCAGGCCTGGAACGGTGCGCCTGTCGATCGGTACCGAGCACATCGACGACATTCTGGCGGACCTCAGCCAGGCCTTTGAAAAGACCTTCGGTTGATCGATTCAAGCAGCGGGAGCGCCGGGACTGAACCATTCAGCCCCGGCGCTCCTTTTTTAGGGCGCAAAAAGAGCGGATACCCTGAAAGGATCCGCTCTTAATCATGCTTTATTGCGCGAACATCGGCGTGGACAGGTAGCGCTCGCCGGTATCCGGCAGCACGGCCACGATCAGCTTGCCGGCGTTCTCCGGGCGCTTGGCGAGCTCCGTCGCCGCCCAGATTGCGGCGCCCGAGGAGATGCCCACCAGAAGCCCTTCCCGCTGCGCCAGCGCCCGCCCGGTGGCGAAGGCATCGTCGTTCTCCACGCGGATGATCTCGTCATAGACGCCGGTGTTCAGTACCTGCGGCACAAAGCCCGCGCCGATGCCCTGAATCTTGTGGGGGCCGGGGGTGCCGCCGGACAGAACCGGCGATGCGGCGGGCTCCACCGCGACCACCTGGATGTTCGGGTTCTGTCCCTTCAGGTACTCGCCCGCGCCGGTAATCGTGCCGCCGGTGCCGACGCCGCCGACGAGGATGTCAACCTTGCCGTCGGTATCGCGCCAAATTTCCGGGCCGGTGGTGCGCCGGTGGATCTCCGGGTTGGCGGGGTTGGCGAACTGGCCGGGGATGAAGCTGTTCGGCGTTTCCTGTGCCAGTTACTCCGCCTTGGAGATCGCGCCCTTCATGCCTTTTGCGCCCTCGGTCAGGACCAGCTCCGCGCCGTAGGCCTTCAGAAGGCTCCTGCGCTCGACGCTCATGGTCTCCGGCATCGTGAGGATCAATCGGTATCCGCGGGCGGCGGCGATCGCCGCAAGGCCGATGCCGGTATTGCCGCTGGTGGGTTCGATGATGACAGAGCCGGACGTCAGCGCGCCGCTCGCTTCGGCGGCATCGATCATCGCGGCGGCGATGCGGTCCTTGACGCTGCCGGCGGGGTTGAAGTACTCCAGCTTGCCCACAATGGTGGCCTTCAGTTCGCGCTCGCGGTTGTAGCTGGATAGCTCAAGCAGCGGGGTGTTGCCGATCAGCTCCGAGATATTCCGGGATACCTTCATGGAAATTGCCTCCTTATATGGCGGTCGGATCTGGATATCATATAAAGCCCGTATGATTTGGTGGTTTAATGATAGCGCATTTCGCTGCAGCTGTCAAGCGCGCCGCGAGATTTTACAGTTCGTGGCAGATTCTGCGGTCTCCGGCAGGGGTTGACACCGGCGCGGTCATGCGTTAGGATAGACGAAAACGGCATTGTCGCATTCATGAAGGAGCGTATACGAATGGGAAAGACGCTGACGAGAGACGAAGCATGGGAACTGCTCAGCCGATACAACCACGAGGAATTTCACTTAAAGCACGCGAAGGTTCTGGAAGGCGTCATGCGCTGGTACGCGCAGGAGATGGGCTGCGCGGAAGAAGCCGACTTCTGGGCGCAGGTGGGTCTTCTGCACGATCTGGACTTTGAAATGTATCCGGATCAGCACTGCATAAAATCCCAGGAGATCATGCGCGTGGAAGGGCTTGACGAGTGCCTCATCCGCGCCACCGCCAGCCACGGCTATGGCATCACCGTGGACATCGAGCCTCGGCACCCGATGGAGAAGGTGCTCTACGCCGTGGACGAGTTGACCGGCCTGATCGGCGCGGTGGCGCTGATGCGTCCGTCGAAGAGCGTGATGGACCTTGAGGTCAGGTCGGTCATGAAGAAGTTCAAAACCCTGAGCTTTGCGGCGGGCTGCTCCCGGGAGGTCATCCAGCGGGGCGCGGACATGCTGGAATGGACGCTGGAGGATCTGATCGCGAAGACCATCCTGGCCATGCGGGCGCTGGAGGCGGCGGGTTGACCCTTCGTGGAATTTCACAAAACATTTTCATAAAAAGGGTATTTACAACGGCGCGCATCTTTGCTATAATATGTTGCGTTGACCGATTCGGGGCATTAGTACAGTTGGTAGTACGCTACACTGGCAGTGTAGAGGTCAGGAGTTCGAGTCTCCTATGCTCCAC
>JAEZTD010000123.1 GCA_023443705.1 Bacillota bacterium
GACGAGGAGCCCAAGGCCGCCGCCGCGGAATCCAGGGGCGCACTGCTCACAAGGCTTCAGGACGCCACCGCTGACGTGTGCGGCGTCCTGGGCACCACCACGATGACCATGCGCGAGGTTGTGGATCTGCAACCCGGTGACGTCATCCGCCTGGACCAGAGTGTGGGTACCCCCGCCGTCATCACCGTCAACGGAAAAAAATGGTTCTTCGGCTCGCCGGGGATCAAACGCAACAAAATGGCGCTGCGCATCAACCGGCAGTACGCCGTGTGAGGAAGGTCGTTTCGTAAGATGGGCAAGAACGATTTGCAGAAAAACAACGGAGCGTCGGGGCTCAACACCATTGAGATCGATACCATCGGCGAGATCCTCAACATCAGCATGGGTGCCTCCGCAACGGCAATTTCGCTGATGCTCAGCCGCCAGGTGGTCATCACGACGCCCACCGTAAAGGTCATTTCGCCCAGCGAGTTCGATTTTACCCGGCTTGAGCCGGCCCTTGGCATTGAAATCGAGTACAGCGAGGGGTTGCACGGCTCCAACATCATGATCATGAGTGTCCGGGATGCCCGTGCGATCGTGGGTCTTCTTTTGCAAGACAGCGGCGGCGAGGAATCCATGTCCAGCGCCGAGATGGATGATCTGCAGCTCAGCGCGCTGGGCGAGATCATGAACCAGATGATGGGCGCCTCGAGCACCGCGCTGGCCACCTTTTTGAATCGCAGCATCAACATCTCCCCGCCCCAGTCCTTCGAGATGTCGGAATCCACCGACCGCTTCGATTGGCTGAAGGCGCAGGAGTTCATCGTGACAGTGAGCTTCCGCTTCGTGGTAGAAGACCTCCTCGACAGTGAGTTCATCACCGTCATGCCGGTGGAATTCACGCGGGATCTGGTTAAAAACGCGATGTCGTTGGGCGACGAAGACGACGATGGGGCTTCGCCCCATGAGGCCGAACCGGAATATGACGACGATTCGGACCCGCTCACCGGGCACAGGCAGGTACCCACGCCCATCTATGACGCGGACTATCCGCCCGAGCCGCCGAAAAACACCCAAAAGCGCCAGGCGACGCCGGAGCCCGCCCCGAGGCCACGGGCGGAGCCTCGCCCGGATCCCCGGTATGAACCACGGTATGAACCCAGGTATGAACCACGGTATGAACCGGAGCCCGCTCCGGATCGCCGCGCGCCACGCAGAAGCGTGGAAGTCAAGCCGCTCGCCTTCGCCAGCCTGGACAACGGCGGCTCCGATGATGCCGATCAGGTCAACCTGGATCTCGTGATGGACATCGACCTGAGCGTGGTGGTGGAGATCGGTCGCACCAAAAAGCTGGTCAAGGAGATCGTGGGGCTCCGGCAGGGCTCCATCGTCGAACTGGACAAGCAGGCGGGCGAGCCCGTGGACATCATGGTCAACGGCAAGCTGATCGCCCGGGGTGACGTGGTGGTCATTGACGACAACTTCGGCGTGCGAATCACCGAAATCGTCGGCAGCCTGACAAAACCGTAGCGGTAAATTGCGATGAAGGGGTGGGCAGCTTGTCGGACGCACTGGACACCGTAACCCTGATCTCGCCTATGCTGTGGGTTGTGGCGGTCATCATCCTGGCCTACCTCACGACCAAGTGGCTGGCGACCCGCGGTTCGTTCAAGCCCGCCGCGGGCAAGCGCATCCGGGTGATCGAGCGGGTTCCGCTGACCCGGGATACCTATCTGGCGCTGGTAAACGTGCGCGGGCGGACGTACCTGCTCTCCGTTGGCCCCGGCCGGGTGGATCAGATCGGCGAGCTGGCGGAAGGCGCAGTCACCTCGGGTGATTTGGAGCGCTCGGCGGACGATTTTGAATCGCTTCTGTCCCGCCGCATGACCGGCTTCAGTCGGACTGCGGGGCAGGAACCGCGCCGTTTCAGAGACGAGCAGCCGGACGAGCGCCCGCACCGCTCCCGAGGAACGACCTCGGATGAGCGCACACGGCGTTCCAGGGATCAGGATTGGGAGGAGCGCCCTCGGCGCGGTGGGCGGCGATGATGCGAAGATTTGTTAGACCGGCCTTCTTTCCGGTGATCCTGCTCGCGCTATTCCTTATACTTGCGCCCGCGGTGCTGGCCGAAAGCACCCCGCCCACCGTCCCGGGTACCCCGGCGGCTCCGGTCGCACCGGCTCAGGGCGCCGAAGCGGGGAATGTCAGCGCGGCGCTTCCGATCACGTCAATCGGCGGCATCGACCTAAGCGAGAGCTCGGACCTTCTGGAGATTCTCCTGGGGCTGACGGTGCTGGCGCTCTTGCCGTCGATCCTGATCATGACCACCAGCTTCACACGGATCGTGATCGTCTTGAGCTGCCTGAGAAATGCCATCGGCCTTCAACAGACGCCGCCAAACCAGGTGCTGGTGGGTCTTGCGCTGTTTTTGTCGCTGTTCATCATGTCCCCGGTGGTTGGGGAGATCAACGAGACCGCCTACCAACCCTACGAGCGCGGCGAGATCACCCAAACGGAGGCCCTGACAAAGGCCGTGACGCCGATGCGCCAGTTCATGCTCAAGAACACCAATACGCAGGACCTGAACCTGTTTCTGGAGCTTGGCAACTACGAGCAGCCGGACTCGCTGGACGACGTTAGCCTGACCGTGGTCATCCCCGCCTTCGTGACCAGCGAACTCAAGCGAGCGTTTCTGATCGGCTTTCTGCTCTACCTGCCGTTTCTGGTGATCGACATGGTGGTGGCGAGCACGCTGATGAGTCTTGGCATGGTCATGCTACCGCCGGTGCTCATCTCACTGCCGTTCAAGCTGATGATTTTCGTTCTGGTGGACGGATGGGCGATGGTGGTCAAGTCGCTGGTGATGAGTTTCAACTAGCGCTGTAAGCGGACGGCGCGAGGCCCTTTGGCCTTTTTAAAGCGCCGGAGCTTTCGGCGCACGAGGAGGAAGACAATGTCGGAGGCGGGAATCGTATCGGTGCTCCGGGACGCGCTGGCGACGGCACTCACCATGGCGGCGCCTTTTCTTGCGGTGAGTGTGGGCATCGGCGTCGTGGTGTCGGTGATCCAGGCGGCCACGCAGATCCACGAGCAGAACGTCGGCTTTGTGTTCAAGGTGCTGGCCATCGCGCTCGTTCTGGTCGCGACGGGTTCCTGGCTGATCGCGGGCGGGGTGGACCTGTTCTCGCGTACCTTTGCCGCCATCGACTCGATGAAATAGCGCTGCACGCCGCAAAATGGTCGGCCTGACGGGGCGAAAGGAGGCGCGCGGGTGACGCTGGAGTACGGCCAATTCCTTCTGTTTCTGCTTGTGTTTACCCGCATGTCGGGCGCGCTGCTGCTGAACCCGTTCTTCACACGCCGCAGCGTGCCGGTCATCGCAAAGGTCGGCCTTTCACTGCTTCTGGCGATCGTGACGGCCCCGACCCTCACCGGCGCCGCGCCCTCCTTCCCCACCCAGCTCTCGTTCATGCTGGCGCTCCTTCGAGAGATGCTTCTGGGCTACGCGCTGGGGCTCGTGCTGAACCTGTTCCTCTCCTGGGTTCTTGTGGCGGGCGAAGTCATGGACATGGAGATGGGCACCAGTGTCAGCAAGATCTACGATCCGCAGAGCGGTGTTTCCATGCCGGTCACCGGAACCGCGCTCAACATTCTGATTACGCTGATCTTCTTCGCCTCCGACGGGCACCTGACGCTGATCCGAATTCTGGCAACGTCGCTTCAGATGTTCCCGCCGGGGCCCACGATGGTCGGCTTCGAGGTTGGGCGGCACATCGCACTGCTGATGGGCGACATTCTGGTGCTCACGCTGAAGCTGGCGATGCCTGTTTTAACCATCGAGCTGCTCACCGAAGCGGGTCAGGGCATCCTGATGCGCATCTCCCCGCAGATCAACATCTTCGCGGTGGGCATTCAGCTAAAGATCGGAATCGGCATTGCGGTGGTGATTCTGGCGCTTCCGGCCATGACCCGGTTGGTGGACGCCACGCTCTCCGAGATGTTCATACAGCTGCAAAAGAGCCTGACCATGCTGCTCCAGGGATAGGCCGCGGCGCGCGAAGGGAGGCGGAACAGTGGACAACGGCTCGAAGACCGAACGCGCAACACCGAGAAAAAAAGACGACGAACGAAAAAAAGGCAATATATTCCAAAGCAAGGACATTACGAACTCGGTGTCGCTGCTCGGCATCGCCTACCTTTTTAAGCTGGGCGGCGGCTGGCTGTTCGGAACGATGGAGCGGGTTGTGCGCGAAGGCTGCGCCAGCCTCACCCTCACCCAAACGCTGACGGTCAAGGAAGCGGCGGGGTTCATGGCCAACTTCAGCATCGACATGGCGGTTCTCATCGTGCCCGTCTCGGCGGCGTCGATGTTCATGGGGCTCGCGTTGACGGGCGTTCAGACAAGGTTTCTCTTCACGCCCAGCCTTCTCGGGCCGAAGCTCTCCCGGATCAACCCGCTGTCCGGCCTCAAGAACCTGTTCTCTCCCAAGACGGTGGTCGAGCTTCTCAAATCGATCATCAAAATTGCGATCATCGGGTTCATCCTCTACTCCGACATCAGCGCGCGGCTCACCGCCGCCACGCTCTCCCCGCTGATTAACCCCGAGAGCAGCATGCGCTGGCTGGTGGAAGCGGTCTTCGACATCACCGTGCGCATCGCCATGTTCATGGCGATCTTCGCCGCCTTCGACTACCTCTACCAGTGGTGGGACTACGAAAAGCGGATGCGCATGACGAAGGAAGAGGTCAAGGAAGAGCACAAGCGCATGGAGGGTGACCCGAACATCAAGGGTAGGATCCGCTCGCTCCAGCGGCGCATGGCGCAGGCGCGGATGATGCACAAGGTGCCCACCGCCGACGTGGTCGTAAAAAACCCGACGCACTACGCGGTGGCGCTCAAGTATGAACCCTCCCGGAACGCCTCCCCGGTGGTGGTGGCCAAGGGCGTCGACCTTGTGGCCCTTCGGATCATCCGCATCGCGGAGGAAAACGGCGTGTACGTCACCGAAAATCGGCCGCTGGCCCGTGGGCTCTACGAAGCGGTGGAACTTGACCGCGAGATCCCCGAGCAGTTTTTTAAGCCCGTGGCCGACATCATCGCGTTTATCTACAACCTGAAAAAGAAACGCCCCGGGTAAAGAACACGCCGACACACGGAGGAACGAAGAAAACCCGGCAGATTAAGCAAACCAACAACCTTAAGAAAAGGCGGGCTGGATGAAGAAACTTCTCGACAACGCGCTGACGCTGTTCGTCGTCGGCATCATATTCCTGCTCATCATCCCGCTGAACACGGCGTTTCTTGATGTGATGCTGATCATCAACATCGCCGTGTCGCTGGTGATCTTTCTGATCTCGATGTACGTCCGGGAGGCGCTGGAGTTTTCCGTGTTCCCGTCGGTCCTTCTGGTCACGACGCTCTTGCGCGTGGGCCTTAACGTATCCTCGACCCGGCTGATCCTGGGCAACAGCGGGGACGCCGGTTCGGTCATCCGGACTTTCGGCGAGTTCGTCATCGGCGGCAACGCGGTGGTTGGGTTCATCGTGTTCTTGATCATCGTCATCGTGCAGTTCATCGTCATCACCAAGGGCGCCGAGCGCGTGGCCGAGGTGGCCGCAAGGTTCACGCTGGACGCCATGCCCGGCAAGCAGATGGCCGTGGACGCCGACCTCAATTCCGGCCTGATCGACGACGCCACCGCCAAGATCCGCCGCCAGAAGGTGCAGCGGGAGGCCGACTTCTACGGCTCCATGGACGGCGCGGCCAAGTTCATCAAGGGCGACGCCATCATTTCGATCATCACACTGCTCATCAACAGCGTCGGCGGCATCATCATCGGCCTTGTGATGGGCGGCGGCGACCTGCAGACCGTGGTTTCTACCTACATCGTCGCCACCGTCGGCGACGGCCTCTCCGGCCAGATCCCGGCGCTGATGATCTCCACCGCCACCGGCATGCTGGTGACCCGCGCCGCGTCGGTTAACAGCTTCTCCGAGGACCTTAAAACCCAGATCGTATCCTACCCCATCGCGCTGATGATCGCGGGCGCCCTTTTGATCGTGATGTCGCTGATCCCGGGCTTCCCCGTGATCATCCTGCTCCTCGTGGGCGGCGGCCTGATCGCGCTGGCGCTGATGCTGGAGCGGCGGCGCGTGCCGGAAGCCGAGCTGTCGGGCGCGTCGGTGGACGCTTCGCTGCCGGTCAACGACACGGAGTTCTACCGGAACACCGAAAACATCTATTCACTCCTAAACGTCGAGCCCGTCGAGGTGGAGGTGGGCTACAGCCTGATTCCGCTGGTGGACGAGGCCCGCGGCGGCAACTTCATCAACCGCGTGGTGATGCTCAGGCGGCAGTTCGCCGAGGAGATGGGCATGGTGGTGCCCGCGGTGACGCTGCGCGACAACGCAGAGCTCGGCGTGAACGAATACGTCATCAAGCTCAAGGGCGAGGCCATCGCCGGCGGCGAGGTGCTGGCCGACCACTTTCTGGCCATGAACCCCATCGAAGGCGCTCAGGAGATCGACGGCATCGACACGCTGGAGCCCGCCTTCAAGATCCGCGCCATGTGGATCACCGCCGACATCCGCGACCTGGCCCAGATGAGTGGCTACACGGTCATCGACCCGCTCTCGGTCATCGTGACCCACCTGTCGGAGGTCATCAAGAAGAACGCTCACGAGCTGTTCGGCCGCAAAGAGCTGATTCTGCTCCTGGACAACCTGAAAAAAACCAACCGCGAACTGGTGGAAGACCTGGTGCCGGGCGTCGTCTCTCACCTCGACCTTCAAAAGGTGCTGTGCAACCTGCTCGCCGAGCAGATTCCCATCCGAGACCTCCAGACGATCCTCGAAACGCTGGGCGAGTACGCGCCGAATGTCAAGGATACCGACCTCCTGACCGAGTACGTGCGGCAGGCGCTCAAACGCACGATCACCCGCCGGTTCGCCCAGGACGGCAGCCTTAAGGTGGTTACGCTCAACCCGGAGATCGAAAACCTCATTATGGGCGGCGTGCGCAAGACCGCCGGAAACGCCTACGTGTCGCTGGAGCCGTCGGTCATGCAGAACATCCTGAACGCCCACATGGAGCAGGAAAACCGGCTCAAGGACCAACTGAACGACGTCGTCGTGCTGACCTCCCCGGTGGTCCGGTGCTACTACCGAAAGATGATCGAACAGTTCTCTTCGGAAGCGGTGGTCCTGTCCTTCAACGAGATCAACCACGACGTAAACATCCAGGCGCTGGGGACCATCTCCATCTGATGAGCCCCACGACGGCTAGGACGGTACAAACATGAACGAACAAACGCGATCCCCTGCGGCAAAGATCTCCGAGCAGACTTGGCAGCGGTACGCCAAGACCCGGGACATCGGCCTTCGGAATGAAATTCTGATGGCTTATCTGCCTATTGTCACCTATACCCTGAAGAAGTCCCAGACCTTCATCAGGAACAAGGACGACGCGGAGGATATGGCCAGCCAGGGCGTGCTCGAGCTGATCAACTGCATCGACCGCTACGATGTGGAGCGGGGTGTCCAATTTGATTCCTACGCCTCCATACGCGTCCGCGGCGCGCTCATCGACTACATCCGCAAGAAGGACTGGGTTTCCCGCGACATCCGCAAAAAGATCAAGCAGGTCAATCAGGCATCGGACGCGCTGCAAATCGAATTGGGTCGCTTCCCGGAGGACGCCGAGCTGGCGGAAAGGCTGGGCATCACCGAGGCGGAGCTGGCAAAAATTCGCTCGGACGAGGTGAACTACAACGTGATGTCTTTTGAGGAAACGCTCTACAACACCGGCCTGACCCTCTTGGACGTAACCGAGGACGCCGAGGCACAGTCCCCCGAGCACACCCTGATGGAAAGCGACTTCAGAAAGCAGATCGCCCGGTTCATCGACGAACTGGAGGAGAAGGAGCGGACGGGCGTTTCGCTGTTCTACTACGAGGAACTCAAGCTCAAGGAGATCGCCTTCGTGCTGAACCTGACGGTCTCCAGGGTGTCTCAGATTCACTCCAAGGCGCTGGCCAAGCTCCGCGCGCGCGTCGCGGAGTACATGGAGGATTAAGGAGGAACCATGAACAAAGCCGTCTATTCCGCCACCACCGGCATGATGAACCGCAGCCGCGCGCTGGACGTAACCGCACACAACCTGGCCAACGCCACGACCTCCGGCTACAAGCGGGACAGGCTGATCACCTCCACTTTCAGCGAAAGCGTTGCGCTCAGGCTGGATGCCGCGTCCTCGGCCATCGGCGCGGACACCCACGGCGCGATCGCGGAGGAGGTCGTCACAGACTACACCCAGGGCGTGTTTGAATCAACCGGCCGCGCGCTGGACTTTGCGATCGCCGGCGACGGGTATTTCTCCATCGAGACCGGAAACGGCCAGGAGGCGTCCACCCGCGACGGCAGCTTTGAGGTGGACCCGCAGGGCTTTCTGCGTACCGCCACCGGCGGCTATTTACTGGGCCAGAACGGTCGCATCGAGGTGGGCGCGGGCGCGGTGACCATCGATCCCAATGGCATCGTCTATTCCGATGGCCAGGCCATCGATACGCTGGCAATCCTCGTGCCCGGCGAAGAAGGAAACGCCGCCGCCAAGGAGGCCCCGAACACGCTGGAACGCCCGGAGGGCGAAGGCGTGTTCACTGGGCGCATTCTGCAAGGCACGCTGGAGCGCTCCAACGTCGACATGATGGAGGAGCTGGCGGCCATGATGGCGGCCTCCCGCGCGTTCCAGTCCTGCGCGCAAGCCGTGCGCATTTTGGATACGATCAATCAAAAGACGGTAACCGAGATCGGGCGCCTGTAGTCCGCCGGGCGCTTCGTCCCCACAAGACGCCGGGAACCCCCGGTATCTTTAGGCACAGCGCCGCCACAGGCAACCGCGCACGGCGCGAGAAAAGGAGGGACCCCTTTTGATTAACGGGTTTTTCGCTGCAAAATCGGGGCTCAGGAGCTTCCAGTTCAGCCTGGACGTGACGGCCAACAACATCGCCAACGTCGACACCGCGGGCTATCAGGCCAGGACCGCCAATTTCGCCGACCTGATCTACACGGCGACCCAGGGGACGGACGTGACGGCGGGCAACGGCAGCCGCGTACTCTCCACCTCCCGCGTCGTCGAGCAGGGCGCGTTTGAGGAAAAAGGCGCGCTCTCCGCGTTGATTCTGGGCGATGGCTATTACGCCGTCATGAACCCCATCGAAGGTGCGGAGCCGAACGTCTCCTACATGCGCACCGGCTCCTTCTCTCTGGCGGAGGAAAACGGCGCGATGTACCTGACGGCCCCGGGCGGCTTCTACGTCCTGGATCAGGGCGGGCAGCGCATCGAAGTGGCGAACGGGGACGTGGCGGCGGCCTTTGAGCAAGTGCAGCTGTACGCCTTCCAAAACCCCGGCGCGCTCACCGCTCTGGGCGGCGGGCGCTTTGTACCCAGCGAGGCCTCCGGAGAACCGGCTGAAGACGAAAACTCCACACTGCAGCAGGGGGTACTGGAGCGTTCCAACGTGGACCTCGCCGGCGAGGTGTCCCGCATGATGCTCGCCCAGCGCGGTTTTCAAGCGAATGCGCGCATGCTGCAGACCATCGACGAAATCGAACAGACCGCCAACACACTCCGTGGGTAACAACAGTAAAAAATCGTTAAGTTTCGAACGCAACCCTACGAGATGCGCTAAACTTCCGTCGATTCTATACGATATATAGAGCAGGTGATAGACGATGAAGATTAATCCGAATCAGGTAGATAAGCTGTACAACGCGCTGTCGGCGGAAAACGCTTCCACGGCCTCCAAAGAGGCCGAGCGTCAGCAAACCGCCATCGGCAGCAAGGACAGCCTGTCCATTTCCGAGGCGGCGAAGAACCGCTCGGAGATTTCCAGCGCGGTGAACATGGTGGTTTCAGAGGCCACCAAGTCCACCTCCGCGGAGCGTCTCCTCAATTACAAGAACCAGATCCAGAACGGCACTTACCGCGTTTCCTCCGAGGCCATCGCAGCCGCAATGCTGGGCAAGATTGACACCGGAGTCTAGGCGCATGAAAGAAATCACCGCCTTGGCGCAGGTGCTTGAAGCACAGCGGGTCACCTATGCGAAGATGCTTGAGATGGAGGAAGATAAGTCGCAGGCGCTGATCAAGGGCGACGCGGAAGCGCTCACCAAGGTCATGAGCGCACAGCAGGCGCTGATGATTCAGGCCAGGGGGCTTGAAACAAAGCGCATGGCCATTTGCGACGGCATGGAACACCAGACGCTGCGCGAACTTGTCGATTCGAGCCCTGAGTGCCACGAGGCGCTGGAGCCGGTCTTCAATTCACTGAGCGAGGCAGTAACCTCCCTCAAGAAAAAGAACGCCAGGAATCAAAAGCTGCTGGAGGCCCGGCTGACGACCATCCGCTTCATGAAAGAGCGGCTGGGGCTTCAGGACAACACCTACTCCAAGACCATGCAGGTTCGGGCGTAACGGGCGGAGGGAACCATGAGATCAACTTTCTTTGGGTTTGAGGCCGCTCGGAGCGGCCTGACGGCCGCTCAGGCCGGATTGGACACCACGGGCAACAACATCGCCAACCTGTCCACGGAAGGTTACTCCAGGCAGATTGTCGATCAAACGGCGACCTATCTTGGCTCCTCCAGCGACAAGATCTCGGCAAAATACCCGCACTCCGGCGGAATCGGCGTGACGCTGGAAGGCATCGGTCAGGTCAGAAGCCAGTTTCTGGACCTCAGATACCGGGATGCCAACGCGGAAAGCGGCGCCAGCGCCAAGACCCACAGCATCCTGACCGACATAGAAAACAACTTCGACGAAACCCAGAACAACGGCCTCAGCGCGATGCTGGAGGATTTCTCGAACCAGCTTCAGGTCCTCTCGCTCAACGCGGGAGAGGTGGAGTACTCGAGCCTCGTCCGCTCCAGCGCGCAGAAGGTCACCCAGACATTCAACCAGTACGCAAACCAGCTTTCCGTCATCCGTGAGCAAACGGCGGATGAGATGGACATCGGCGTAAAGGACGTCAACACGCTGCTCGACAAGATCGACGAGGTCAACAAATCCCTCCGGATCGCGACGATGCAGAAGAGCGACACCAACGCCCTCAACGACATGCGAAACCAGTACCTGGACAAGCTGTCCTCGTACATGAACATCAAGGTCACCTACCAAGAGGACGGAACGGCAAGTATTGACTCCGGCGCCACATCGCTCCTTGATTCTCAGGCGGGCACCGTAGCGCTCATCGAAATGGACGACGACCCTGCGAGCGGGATGCGCCTTATGGCGGATGGCGTCCAGATGAGCCCGACCGGTGGCTCGCTGTTCGGGTCGATGGAAGTACTCAACGGCAAGGGCGGGTTCGCCGCAGCGGGTGAAAACGCGTTCCGCGGCATCCCCTACTACCAGGCTTCGCTGGACGCGCTGGCGGAAAGCCTCTCCACGACCTTCAACACGCTCAACGGCGCGGGCAAACCGCTGTTCTCCGGTACCACCGCGGCGGGGATCACGATTTCCAGCCAGTGGCTGGCGGATCCGAACCACATCACCGCGACGCTGTCCCCCGGTGGGGAGAAGGGCAAGAACGACAACATTCTCAACATGATCTCCGCGATGAGCGAGGACCGGGCGATCACCCCGAACTTTTCGGGGAACTTTGGCGGCTTCCTCCTGTCGGTGATGAGCGACATCGCCATCGACGTGGATTACACCGCGGACATGTCCGAAAGCACTGGCATGGTACTCAACGCGATTTCAAACGAGCGGGAGTCTGAGATGGGCGTTTCGCTGAACGAGGAAACGGCAAACCTCATCAAGTACCAAAAAGCCTTCGCCGCCTCCGCAAGGGTGATGACGGCGCTGGACGAAGCGCTGGAGGTCATCATCAACCGCATGGGCACGGTGGGCAGATAATAAAAAACAGGAGGTGACGCGGCATGCGCCTTACGGACAACATGATTACGGGCAACTACATGAGGAGCTTGAACCGCAACCTCAAGGATTTGAGCGATCTCAACACCAAGGTTGCGGCCGGGCGGCGGTTCATGAAGATGTCGGAAAACCCCGCCAGCGCGGTCAAGGCCTTCGGCCTGCGCAAGGATCTGAACCGGATAGAGATGTACACGTCCTCCCTTTCGGACAGTCAGGCGCTCTTGGACGAGGCGGAGAACTCGCTCTCGATCATCAACGACATGGCAACGGAGGCCCTTACAAAGATTTCTCAGGCCGCCAACGGCACGCTCAACGCCACCGACCGCGCGACGATGGCTGGCGCGCTTCGCGGCTATCAGGAGATGATCCTCGGCGCGGCCAACGTGAAGTCTTCGGATCGATTCATCTTCGGCGGGTCGAGCTTCGGCAAGACCCCCTTCACCGTAGGCGGATCAGGCGAACTGCTGTACAACGGCGTGAACGTCGATACCGGCACCTTTGCCGAAGAGCACCGCTACGTCGATGTCGGCATCGGCCTTGACGTCTCGGGCGGCGCTGTCACGCCCCATTCCGCGCTGGACGTGGCCTACTCCGGCGCACAGCTTCTGGGCACGGGCGTGGACGCAAACGGTCTCCCCAACAACATCTACAACCTGATCGGCGAGATCGCCGACAAAATCGAAGCCGGGGATCTGACGAACATCGGCGACTATACGGAAAAACTTGAGGCGCGCGCTGACGCCATCCGCATGCAGTATGTGGGCATCGGCGAAAAATCCAATTATATTTCGTTCTTCCTGGATCGGCTGTCCACGGAAAAAATCACCGCGACAGGCCGGCAGACGGAACTTGAAGGGCTATCGATCGAGGAAGGCGCGATCATGTTCGCGGAACAGGAGAACATGTACAACGCATGCCTGCAGATGGGCACGAAGATCTTGCAGCCTTCGCTGCTTGAATATCTCAACTAAACGTACCTGACAGGTGGGAGAAAAGTGGAGATAGAGAGGTTACGCCTACAATATGAAATAACCAGGGCGCAGTTGCTCTACGAGATTACACCGGCCAAGATGAACGTCTCGGTCAAGCGTGGTGACCTCAAAATCGAACAGGACCCCTTGAGACTCACCATTGACAACAGGGGCTTCTTCGATTCGATCGGCATCAAGTCCACCGCAACGCAGGCAAAAGAGCAGGCGCAAAAAGGCAAGGCGGCAGCACAGGATGCCGTCGGTAGATATACGCGCGAAAAAAACGCCATGTTAGGCCCCAACGCGATGAATCCGGCGCAACTCGCGGCCTCTGAGGCCACGGCCCCGCCCAAATCGTCCGTCGGGGTCGTTCCTATCGAAAAACCAAAACTTAACTGGAGCGGCGGCAAGGTAACTGTTAACGCCGAGCGCGATCAGGTCGATATAGAGTGGGAACCCCAGAGCATCGAATTTACCTACGTCCCCTATTCGGTGGAATTCTACATCGACAAATGGTAAGTCCGGCTCATGACGGAGGACATCGCATGCTGATTGAAACCAGAGATTTCGGCCCCCTCGAGATTCAGGAAGACGACATCGTCCACTTTCCCAGCGGGATTTACGGCTTTGACGACAGCAGGCGTTTCGCGCTCCTGGACACAGGTTCCTCCGCGGGCGTCATGCACCTGCAGTGCGTGGACGCCCCCACCCCCCGATTCATCGTGCTGGATCCTTTCGCGATCCTGGAGGATTACGCGCCGGAAGTACCCGAAGAAGCGCTGAACAAGCTGCAGGCCGGTTCCATCGAGGATGTAAGCTTTCTGGTTATCGCGGTCATCCCGGAAGACCTGAACGCCGCCACGGTCAACCTGAAAAGCCCGATTGCAATCAACTTCAAAGCGCATCTGGGTATGCAGGTAATACTGGGCAACCGGGAATACCCCGTCCGGTTCCGCCTGTTTGACCGCGAAAGGACGGCATAGTATGTTGGTCATCACCCGGCAGACCGGCGACAGCCTCCTGATCGGCGAAGACATCAAGATCACCGTTCTTGAAGTTTCGGGAGACAGGGTCAAAATCGGCATTGACGCCCCGCGCAGCGTCCCCATCCTACGCAGCGAGGTGCTGGACACAGCCTCGAGCAACGTGGAGGCCGACCGGTCGGGCAGCGGGCTGAGCTTCAAGCTAACACCGAGAAAACTGAGGCCCGACAGCCAGGAAAAGCCCTAGCGCCATACGGCGCAGCCCAATTTAGGCACAAGCCGCAAAGCGGCATAATGCACCGCAGGAAAGGATTCCGCGGGAATATTCAAGGAGGAAGAACCCATGAGAATCAGCCACAACATCACCGCCCTCAACACCTACCGCCAGTACAACACCAACACCGTCAACACCAACAAGTCCATGGAGAAGCTGTCCAGCGGCTCGCGCATCAACCGCGCCGCGGACGACGCGGCGG
>JAEZTD010000156.1 GCA_023443705.1 Bacillota bacterium
TTTCAAAGCCGATTGCCTCGGCATAGGTGGAATTAAAGGTGTAGTCCATCTTGGTGGCGGTTTCGACGGGCATCTTGGAGATGTCCTCGCCGCCCAGCACGCGGACCGCCATGAGGCCTGTCTGGTAGCCCAGCTCGTAGTAGTTGATGCCCAGCGTCGCCAGGCCGCCGCTCTTCACCATGCCGCTCTCGCCGCCGATCAGGGGCTTCTTCGCCGCGGTCACCACTTCGTAGACAACCGGCATCGAAGAGGCGAACACGTTGTCGGTGGGGATGTAGATGGCGTCGCAGCTGTCAACGATGGACTGGGTGGCCTGCTGCACGTCGTTGGAGTTGGTGACGGTGACCTCGGTATAGGCCATGCCCTCGGCCTCGATGGCTTCCCTGGCCATCTTGGCCTGCAGCACCGAGTTGTCCTCGCTTGAAGTGTAGAGGACGCCCACCGTCTTCGTCTCCGGGAACAATTCCTTGATCAGCTTGATCTGGTCGGCCACCGGGTTCATATCGGTGGTGCCGGACACGTTTGTGCCGGGCAGTTCATTCGCGTCCACGAGCCGCGCAACCACGTAATCGGTGATGGCGGTGCCGAGGATCGGGATTTCGGTGGTCTTGCCGGCGATGGACTGCGCCGCGGGCGTCGCGATGGCCAGCACCAGATCGACCTTGTTGGCGACGAAGCGGTCGGAAATCGTGGCCAGGTTGGACGCGTCTGCCTGAGCGTTCTGGATGTCGAGCGCGATCTTTTCGCCGTCCACAAAGCCGTTATCACTGAGCGCCTTTACGAAGCCCTCGCGGGCGGAATCCAGCGCAACGTGCTGAACGTACTGGATCACGCCGATGGTCTTCTGCCCCTCGCTCGCCAGCGCCGCCATCGGCATCAAGGCGAGAATTAAACCAAGGATGAGTGCAAGCGTTTTCTTCATGATGAGACAACCTCCCTCTTAATTTCCCGCGCGCCCGCGCGAAAGCAAAAACCGCCCCTTACTTCTTAAGAGGGCGGCGCATCATGTCGCTCGGAAGCACAAAAACAAGCTCCACCGGGCGGCCTTGCCCTCGAAGTAATGGTGAAGGAACCTACAGTCCCTACCGTCCAACCCATGCTACAAGTAGAATCCATCCCCATGAGCCGAGTGCGAAAGCCCATCGGGCAGCCATGCGGGGGAGCGTTCATCGTTCCCTGTGTGCGTCAGCTGGTTTAATCATAAGTCAGCGGGCCCGGCTTGTCAAGGGATTAACACAATCTGCATGCTTTCACACCCACGTCCGCTGACAGCAATCGCGCCTTGCACCCAAGGCGCGCCGATGATATAATTGTAAAAAACAACAAGTAGGCGGTGTGTGTATGATCCCAAACCAGTGGTATGCCATCCTCCCCTCTTCAAAGGTCAAGCCGGGCGGCCTTGTGGCCGTTCGCCGCATGGGGCTTGATCTCGCGCTGTTCAGGACGGCAGGCGGCGCGCTGGGCTGCGTCGTCGATCAATGCACCCACCGCGGCGCTGCGCTGAGCCTCGGGAAAGTCAAAGACGGGTGCGTCAGCTGCCCGTTCCACGGCCTCGAGTTCAGCCCCGACGGCCGCTGCTCCTTCATTCCCGCCAACGGCCGGAGCGCTACCCAGGACCTTGGCCGTTACAACGTGCGCGCGTATCCTGTGGCGGAGATGAGCGGCATCATCTACCTCTGGCATGGAGACCCGGATAAGGCCACCGAAAAGCTCCCCTTCTTTTATGGAGAGCTGGACGGCTTCGCCATGAGCGAAATCGAGGATCATTGGGCGGCTCACTACTCCCGCGCCATCGAAAACCAGCTGGACGTGGTGCATGTGCCCATCGTCCACCACAACACCATCGGGCGGGGCAACAAAACGCTGATCAACGGCCCCAAGGTGATCTTTGACGACGGCACGCTCATCACCAGCGCCAACAACGAGGTCGATCACGGTCAGAAGCCCAAACCGCCCTCGGAGTGCGTGATCAAAAATACCTACCTGAAGTTCCTCTTCCCGAACCTTTGGATGAACCACATCAGCGACAAGATCCGGGTCGTCATCTTCTTCGCCCCGGTGGACGACGAAAACACCGTCCTGTACATACGCTTCTACGACAAGATCACGAACAGCGCGCTTATAAACCGCCTGATTGCGCAGATAGGCAAGTTCATGAACCGGGTGGTCGAGCGGCAGGATCGGCGCGTCGTAATCACCCAGCGTCCCAAGCCGTCCAGTTACCGCTCGGACGAGAAACTGCTCATGGGCGACGGCCCGATTATCGAATACCGCAGACAGCGAGACGCGCTGATGCGCGAGGCAAAAAAATAAGTTCACCGATTTGGCTTTCAAAAACGCAGCATCTTGAACTGCGCGGGAGCCCGAGCTTACACTCGGGCCCTCGCATGGCTTCACAGCAGTTTTTCGATCTCCTCCGAGAGCTTGCCCGGCTCCAAAGCGGGCGAGAAGCGGGCCACGGGGGTGCCCTTCCGGTCGATCAGGAACTTTCCGAAATTCCACTTGATGTCGCCGTGCTTCGCAAAGGGCTTGAGCACCCGGACCTTTTTCTCGAAGGCTTCCGAAGCCTCGTCGCCGCTGTCCTCGGGCTGAACCTCCCGCAGCCAGGCGTACAGCGGGTCCGCGTTCTTTCCGTTCACGTCGATCTTCTGAAAGCGCGGGAACGTCGTGCCGTAGTTGATGGAGCAGAACTGCCCGATCTCTTCGTCGGTTCCCGGCGCCTGCCCGAGGAATTGGTTGGAGGGAAAATCCAGCACCTCAAAACCCCTGTCCCGGTATTTGTCGTAGATCGCCTGCAGCCCTTCATACTGGGGCGTCAGACCGCACTTGGTGGCGGTGTTGACGATCATTAGCACCTTGCCTTCGTATTTCGAAAGCGACACATCCTGCCCCGCGGCATTCTTGACGGTGAAATCATAAACGGTCATCTTCATTCTCCTTCAGATTGTCCAGAATTTTATACAAAAGCGCGTAGAGGGTTCGCGCTTCTTTCCCCGTCAGCGGCACGCAGGATGCGATCTTTGCAGGGATCTCCTCCGCCCGCGCTTTGAGCGCCGCACCCAATTCCGTCAACTTCAGAATGACGCTGCGCTCGTCCGCCTCATCCCGCCTGCGGGTGACATATCCCTTCTGCTCCAGCTTTTTTAAAAGCGGCGACAGCGTCCCGGCATCCAGAAATAGCCGCCGCCCGAGTGCCTTTACGGTAATCGCTTTTTCCTGCCAAAGCACCATCATCGCGATATACTGGGTGTAGGTTAGGCCGATTTCGTTCAAAAGCGGCGTGTACAGCCGCACAACCTCCTTTGCACCAGCGTAAAGCGGGAAGCAAAGCTGGTTTTCGAGTCTCAGCGGATCGCTATCGTTCATTTCAACCTCCGGTATTCTTATGCAATTGTATTGTATGCAATTATTCGGACGGTGTCAAGCCCTGTCCATAGAGTTAACACGCATCGTTCGCCGCCTGAAAAGGCGAGATTTGTGGTATACTTGCCTTGAAGAGGGATGTGAGCGGCCATGAAGGTGAAAAAGCGGCAGGAATACGAGCTTGCGGCGATCAAACGTCAGTATTTTCAGATCCGGGCGATCACTTCCAGGACGAAGGCTCGCCATCTTTGGCAGCACGAGGCCGCCGTTCGGGATAAGATCAAGGCGCTCTCCCGGCTGCGCGCTCAAGCGCCCAGGGGGCTCGAGGAGACCTACCGAAATTATGTAGCCCTCTTGGAGGAGCTGTCCCGGAGGATTCTGGACGACTACAACCGCCAGCGGGGCACGCAGTTTCGGTTTGAGGATGTGGTGGGGGGCAGCTTCCGCGCGTACCTCAGCGCGGGGATCGTGTCGGTGCTCCTGTCCCGGCACATTCCGAATCTTCTGGCCGAGGAGTTCAACAGGCGCCTCCCGGCAAACCCCA
Organism: Bacillota bacterium; assembly: GCA_023443705.1. Lineage (GTDB taxonomy): Bacteria > Bacillota > Clostridia > Christensenellales > Aristaeellaceae > JAEZHK01. Next base: position 3,908 of record JAEZTD010000156.1, read on the forward strand.
AGGACGAATACCCGGCAGCCCGCGCGATGAAGCGGCGCTTCATCCTACACCTGGGCGAGACCAACACCGGCAAGACCTATCAGGCCATTTCGAGGCTGATGGCTTGCGGCCAGGGGGTGTACCTTGCGCCGCTTCGGGTGCTGGCACTGGAGAATTTCGAATGGATGAACCAGAGCGGCGCGCCCTGCAGCCTTCTGACGGGCGAGGAGGAAATCCTCGTGGAGGGAGCGCGGCTCGTCAGCTGCACAGTCGAGAAGCTGAACCTGGAAAAGAAGTACCAAGTGGCAGTGGTAGATGAGGCGCAGCTCCTCGCAGACTCGCAGCGCGGCGCTGCCTGGACGCGGGCGATCCTGGGACTTAAGTGCCCCGAGATCCACGTATGCGGCGCGCTGAACGCCCACGAGCAGCTTGCGCGAATGATCGCGGACTGCGGCGATGAGGTGACGTTTCACCGCTACACTCGGTCCGTGCCGCTGGAAGTCATTATGGAGCCCATCCCCCTCCCTTCCGTTCAGAAGGGGGATGCGCTGGTCGCCTTCTCCAAGAAAAAGGTGATCGCGCTGTCCGGGCTTCTGGAGGAGCGCGGCATTCCCGCGGCCGTGATCTACGGGGATCTGCCGCCGGAGGTTCGCAGGCTCCAGTATTCCGCGTTCACTCAGGGGCAGCGGCCCGCGCTGGTGTCCACCGACGCCATCGGCATGGGCGTGAACCTGCCGATCCGGCGCATTATCTTTACCGAGCTTTCAAAGTTCGACGGCGAGGAGGTGCGCCCGCTCACCTCTCAGGAGGTCAAACAGATTGCCGGGCGCGCCGGGCGGCTGGGGATTTACGACGTCGGCTTCGTCGGCTCCATGACGGGCGGGCAGACGTTCCTGAAGGCGCAGATCGCGTCCGACGACGCCCCGGTGGAGCAGGCGGTGGTCGGCCCCAGCGAGGCGCTGCTCGCCATCGGCCAGTTGCCGCTCAAGGAAAAACTGGCGCTGTGGAGCACCCGGGAGGAGGCTCTTCCCCACTATCGGAAGATGGACGTTCGTGACCAGCTGATGGTGCTGGATCGGATCGCGCCCTACCGCCTGCCGGAGGCGGCGGAGTGGAGGCTGATGATGCTGCCCTTCGATGTGCACAGCGACGAGCGCATGGCGCAGTTCCTCTCCTACGTAGAAGCGCACTTTGTCCGGCACGCTCAGCGGCTCGACCGGCCCAGGATTGAGCGGGAAGACCTCGGCTGGCTCGAAGGCTATTACCAGGGTGTCAACCTGTATTACGCGTTTTCAAAGGCGTTTCAAATGCCCTTTGACGAGGCCTGGGTGTACGAAACCCGAAAGCGCGTGAGTGAGATGATTAACCGGCAATTGAACCGCCGCAAGCGTCCTGCCGCAGCGGAGAAACCGCCCGTACCGGCGTACGACAAAGGCAAAGACTCGCCTCTCACCATCTCGGCGGAAATCACCCGGGTGCTGGCAGCGATGCCGCCGGAGAATCCCTCCGAATAGCAAATGCCGCCGAATATGGCACCGCGACGTAAATTCGATTCCCTTTGGCGCTCCTCCCATCATCATGGCGCATCGAACGCCCCGCCAACTTAATCTTTCTCCTCGCGCCCTTGTATTGAGACCGCCCCCAACCCGCTGCGGCGGGTTGGGGGCGGCATTCTGTGCGCTTCGCTTCGCTGATGTGCCGGAGCGCGGGTTTCTTCAGTCGTCCTCATTGAGTTTGAAGCTGGAAACGTAGCCCTCGAGCGTCTCCGCCTGACGGCTGAGCTCGTCGCTGGTGGCGGCTCCCTGTTGGGCGCTGGCTGAATTTGCCTGTACCACCTGAGACACCTGCAGGATGCCCTGATTGATCTGATCTATGCCGATCGACTGTTCGCCGGAGGCGGTATTGATCCCGCGGACCAGCTGCGCCACGCGGTCAATCTCTTCCACCATAGAACCCATTGCCTGGGCAGTTTCCTCCGCGATTCTGCGACCGTCTTCTACCTTACGGATGGAGGCTTCAATCATGGCGGTGGTCTCCTGCGCCGCGCTGGCCGAGCGCCCGGCGAGGTTGCGCACCTCCTGCGCGACGACGGAGAAGCCTTTGCCGTACTCGCCAGCCCTCGCAGCCTCGACGGCCGCGTTCAGTGCGAGGATGTTGGTCTGGAAGGCGATGTCGTCGATCACCTTGATGATCTTCGATATGTTGCCGGAGGACTCGTTGATCTCCTCCATGGCACTGAGCATTCTGGTCATCTGACGGTTGCCCGATTCCGCGCTGATGCGGGTATGGTCCGCCAGTTGGCTGGCCTGGCTGGCGCTTTCGGCGTTCTGCCGCGTCTGAGACGCGATTTCCTCAACCGAGGCGCTGAGCTCCTCTACGGCGCTGGCCTGTTCGGTGGCGCCCTGAGCCATCTCCTCGGAGGAGGCGGCGATGAGCTTCGCACCATCTGAAACTTCCCGGGAAGCGGATTTGATGCTGGACAGAAGATCGTTCATCTTGTGGTACAAGCTGTCAAACGCCTGTGCAAGACTGCCGATTTCGTCGCCTCGCCTCGTGAACTCCTCGGGAACCGCGACGGAGTAATCCCCTTCCGCAAACTCGCTCGCTTTCGCGGCCGTGAGGCGAACCGGGACGCTTACGGTTCTGTTGATGACAACCGCCGCCGCGACGACCGTAACCAGAAGTGTCAGCAAAAACGTGATGGCAAGCATCCAAGTGATCTGTGTGGTCGTCGCCATGAATTCGTCCACTTCGACGGCCTGTGCAAAATACCAGGGTGTTCCTGTATTTCCGATGACGATGGGGGTCAGTATCCGGCGAACGGTCTTTCCGGTCTTGACCGAGGTGCTGTCGTAGGTGTAGCCGACGCCTTTACTGATGGCGTCCCCAATCTCCTCTACGTTTGTGGTCTCTCTGTTTCTGAAATTCTCGCCGATCGCGCCGGCGTCCGCATGGATAAAGTACGTGCCGCCGTTTGCGATCGCGTAGGAGTAGGT
>JAEZTD010000182.1 GCA_023443705.1 Bacillota bacterium
TTAGTACAGTTGGTAGTACGCTACACTGGCAGTGTAGAGGTCAGGAGTTCGAGTCTCCTATGCTCCACCACCTTCAACCCCCCGGAAACATTGAGTTTCCGGGGGGTTTGCTTTGTGTCAGGTACCCGCGAAAGTACCCACTTTCGATTTTTATGCCTTTTCTGGCGCTGGGGCGGGCTGCATTAGTCGCGTGAATGCGCGGTCCACTGCATCGGCGATTTCCTCCAAGTCACCATCCACGTCGTGGCCGTATGTGCCGAAGGTGTCCATGTCGGGCGCGTGGCCGACAGCGCGCTTGATCTGCTGCTCGGTCGCGTCGTTCTTCATGACGCTGATCCATGTGTGCCGTAATTCGTGCAGCCCGGTCTGGATGCCGTGCTGGTCGCGGTAGGTGGACCACTTGCGGAACAGGTGGTTCGAATCGAGGCGCTCACCGTTTTCGTCGGGGAAAACCCACGGCGACTTGATGTCGTGGACGGCGAGCATCGCTCGATGATCCGCCAGAACGCCGAGGGCAAGCTGTGAAAGCACAAACGTGCGCTGGGCGTTCTCGGTCTTGCCTTCGGTGATTTCGCCGAAATGGTTGACGCTCCGGTTGACCGTCAGTACGCGGCCGCGGATGTCCGTATTGCGCAGGCCGCAAAGCTCGCCGCGCCGGAGGCCAGTCAGGGCGATGAAGCGCCACGCATGGATGAAAAAGCACGGATAATCACGACCGTACCGCTGGATGCTGTCCTTCGTGAAAAGAGTTTTGAGATCGTTGGGTTGGAGGATGACCTTCTTCTTGACCGGTGCGTGACGCGGCAGGCGCACGTCGCCCTTTTCCAGCTTGTCAATCTCCCAGCGTTGCCGACGGGCGTAGTTGAGAAAAGTCCCAATCCAGCCACGGATGTTCTTGCAGGTTTTCTTTGAAAGGCCACGCTCGGCGACGTGGTCGATCACGCGCTGCCAGTCGGCCGGCGTCACTTTGTGTAGCCATTTCGTCCGAGGCAGCACGGTGAAAACATACAGCCGGCCAATGTTTTCTGTCTTGACGTAGTTGTCGCGGCTAGTGGTCGCCTTGTGGTATTCGTAGAACGCGTCCCAAGCGTCGCCGAGGCGGATTTCGTTTGATTGATTTTCCAGCCATTCGTCGGCTTTCTTCTCCGCTTCGGTCTTTCCCTTCCGGCCGGGCGTGCTGCTTGTAAACGCGCGACGCTCGCCGTCTTTCTGGACTTTAACCTGCCACCGCTCGCGCTCCTCGATCCAGATCGCCTGTGCTGTGCGAAGTTTCTTGGGCATACCCGTCTCTCCTTAGTTGATTTTCTCGGGCGTTGCTGATAAAATGGGTATAGCAATGCCCGGTATGGTAGCTGGGGTGGTTGCGTGGTTCCCCGTTCGGCGCTGCAACGCCGGGCGGGGAGTTTTCTATCTGGCTAACAGCCAGCGGATTCCCTCGACGGAGATGGCAACGGCAGCTATGATCCCGCCTGCGAATATCAGATCAGTGAACCACAAGTAGCCGTGCCACTCGCGACGCCGGACTGGGTAAGGACGGTGATTCATCCTCCGAGGGCTTCCTTTATTCCTTTTTCGACGCCACGCGCGATGGCATCCTCCAGGGCTTGCGTATCGGGGTCTGGCGTGGCTGTAGGTACGCCCAGCGCACGCTCACCCTTTTCAAGCCCTCTCTTGAATGCAGCCAGTCTTTCTGGGTCAACATTGTCGAGGGCTTTATCTACCGCATCGCGATTATCGCATCCGGTCAAAGCTGCCATTATGGAAACGGCTATGAGGATTAAAATGGCGATCCTTTTCAATGCTTTCCCCCCTTTCAAATATAGCTCTGGAACGCGACTACCTTCCCGATGATCCGGACGCTGTTGCTGTTCTCCTGCGTGAACACCATCGGAGGGTACTTGGAGTTCTCGGATACAAGATTGACACCGCCGGGGATGTGGTAGACGCGCTTAAGCGTGGCACTGTCATCTATGATCACGGCGGCAATCTCGCCGTCTGTGACGTCGGGCTGCTCGCGGATGAACACGACGTCGCCGTCATTGATCCGGGCGTTGACCATGCAGTCACCGACCACCTTGAGGGCGAAATCGCACTTTACGTCGTAGTCGACGGCGATGTGGGTTTCCAGATCCTCATCGGCGAAGATCGGCACGCCGGCGGCAATGGGGCCGAGCAGGGGGATGCGCTTGCGGCGGATTGGGAGCAGGTTGTAAGGGAGGCTCGACGGCGTGTCATCCTGTTCCCATGCCATTAGGAAGTTCACGTCGACATTGAGTGCTCGTGCAAGTGCTGCGATCTTTGGCTGCGTCGGGTTCTTAATCACACCGCTTTCGTAACGCTGCATCGTGGCTTCGGATACGCCGATCTTCTTGGCGACCTGGGCCAGAGTGTATCCGAGGCTTTCTCTACGCGCTCGCACTCGCTCTCCAAATGTCATTCGCAACCCCTCCTGTCAAAATTATTATACACTTTACTTGCGGAATAAGCAAGAAATATTTGATGTTGCGCGAAAAAACTTTCTCAAAACGTATTGACAAGCGCTCGCGTGTAGTGTAAGCTTGGCTTACTCGTTGCGAAAGTTGAAAGGAGGTGTCGAAAATGCACGATGGGATCAAACGCGATGTGCTTCGGGGCCGTATGGCGGAAAAAGGGTTCAACATTACCACTCTCGCTTCTGCTGTAGACGTTTCCCGCGCAACAATGAGCGCCTTTTTGGGTGGGGCTTCTCCGTCCTACTCGATGATGCGTAAAATGCAGCGCGTTCTTAAACTGTCAGCGTCAGAAGCGGGAGATATTTTTTTTAGCTACGACTTACTCAATGCGTAAGTTGTTCGCCGTTGCTTAGCGACACTATCGGAACTCTCTAGAAAGGAGCAAGACATGAACGAACTCAAGGTTTTCCAGAACACGGAATTCGGCGCACTAGGCGTGCTCGTCATCGACGGCAAGGAGTACTTCCCCGCGACAGCCTGTGCGAAGGTGCTGGGCTACAAGGAACCCGAGAAGGCAATCCGGACCCATTGCAAAGGGGTGTCCGAATTGGACACTCCGACACCGGGCGGCAATCAGAAGAAGCGATTCATCCCCGAAGGCGACCTGTACCGGCTGATCGTCCGCAGCCAGCTTCCGGCGGCAGAGCGGTTTGAGCGCTGGGTGTTCGACGAGGTGCTGCCGTCCATCCGCAAGCACGGCCTGTACGCCGTAGACGAGCTTCTTGACAATCCGGACATCGCCATCGCGGCGTTCACACAGCTCAAGCAAGAGCGCGCGCGGCGCAGGGCGCTGGAGGTCAAGGTCGAGGAGGACAAGCCCTTCACCACTTTCGCGCGTTCCATCGCCAACAGCAGCGCGGCCATCCTGATCGGCGACTTCGCCAAGCTGGTTCACAACAGCGGCATTATGGTTGGGCGGAACCGGCTTTTTCGGTGGCTCCGAGACAAGCGGTATCTCATGCCGGACAACAAGCCGTACCAGCGGTACGTGGATAAGGGACTGTTCGAAGTCCGCGAGTCCCACATTTCCACGATCAAGGGCGATCTGCTCAAAGTAACGACGCTCCTCACCGGCAAGGGGCAGATGTTGCTGCTGGATGCTTTGCAGAGGGATTTCGGCGTCGCGGTTCCTCGGAGCAGCTCAAATGGCTAGGCTGTTCTCCCGGCTGCGCAAGGTGATGGTGAACGTGGACGCGGACGCTTATGTGCTGGCTCGGAAGCTTGGAGTTTCCAAGACGACGATCTCCAAGAAGCTGAACGGCCACACGCAATGGAAGCTGGACGAGATGTACACCGTGCTAGACCTGCTCGGCCGGCCAGCAAGCGATCTGCCGGTGCTATTCCCGCCGAGCGGGCAGAACGAAGAAGGGGCTTCACGTGGGCGGCCGCGATCAAGGGGCGCCGAGCGGCGCGGCTATAACCAAAGGACGCGGGTGCGTCTGGAATACAAGGAGGGCATTTCATGGAACGGTTTATCAAGCGCGAGTGCTACGTGGTGGTTCATCCGGCCGAATGGAAGGCGTTCGCGGCAATGTGCGACGCGGCTGGGGTGAAGTGGGGCGGCAAGGGATGCGCGATCTCTGAGTACACGCCGGCGCTGATCGAGCGCGGTCGGCCGGTGCGCATGGTGGCGGCATATCTGGGGTCGGCGTTCGTGGGGCTGAACTGGAGTAGCGTCGATTCTCCGAAGACGAGCGACATTCCGGTCATTGGGTTTCGCAGGCTGAAGCCCGCCACCGAGATCGTCGACAAGGCGGTCATCACGGCGCACGGCCGCGAGATCACGGCTCGCCTGATCTCCGGGAAGCACACGACGAAGATGGCGATTGCGACCTGTTCGCCAGAGGACACCTTCCGCTTTGGTCCGGGCGCGGTGCTGGCGATGTTCCGGGCGATGCAAACCGAAGAGGATCGGATGCTGGCGATGGACCTGATCGGTGAGGAGCGTATCCGTCAGCTTGAGCCGGAGATTCCAAACGTCCGCGACCTGGTCGGGGGCAAGAAGAACACGGCCGATGTGGACATGCTGGGCGGGATGCTGGCCGATGCGCTGTCGACCGCTTTCGGGACGAAGGTCGTGGTGGTGCA
>JAEZTD010000205.1 GCA_023443705.1 Bacillota bacterium
TCACCCAGCGCGGCAAGATTGAGTACTACGCCCGCGTTGGCAAGGACACCCCCGCCGGCATGGTCATCGGCCGCGACGGCAACGCGCAGACCGACTCAAAGCAGATCCTGAAGGACCTGAACACCGGCAACGCCGCGCTGGCCCCGCTGGGCGGCATCGGCGAAGAACTGGCCGGCTACAAGGGCTACGGGTACGCGACGGTGGTGGAAGTGCTGTCCGCCGCGCTGCAGGCCGGCAACTTCCTGAAGGCGCTCAACGGCATCGATGAAGACGGCAAGAAGATGCCCTACCACCTGGGCCACTGGTTCCTCGTGATCGATCCCGAGGCGTTCATGGGCCTCGAATCCTTCAAGAAGACCTGCGGCGACATCCTCCGCGAACTGCGCGCCTCCGCCAAGGCTCCCGGTGAAGAGCGCATCTACACCGCCGGCGAGAAGGAATACCTCGTCTGGCTCGAGCGCAAGGACAAGGGTGTGCCGATCTCCGAACCCGTGCAGAAGGAGATCATCACCATCCGCGACAAGCTTGGCCTTACCTACAAGTTCCCTTTTGAGAACTAAACCGAAATAATCAGTTGAGGTGAATTACGATGGATTATGCATCGGAGTCCCTGCGCCTGCATGGCGAATGGAAGGGCAAAATCGAGGTTGTCACCCGCGTCCCCACCGCTTCGAAGCAGGATCTCTCTCTGGCCTACACCCCCGGCGTCGCGCAGCCCTGCCTGGAGATCCAGAAGGACGTGGACAAGAGCTATGAACTGACCCGCCGCTGGAACATGTGCGCCGTCATCACCGACGGCACCGCCGTTCTGGGCCTGGGCGACATCGGCCCCGAGGCCGGCATGCCGGTCATGGAGGGCAAGTGCGTACTCTTCAAGGCCTTCGGCGATGTGGACGCGTTCCCGCTCTGCATCAAGTCCAAAGACGTGGACGAGATCGTCAATACCGTGTACCTGCTCTCCGGCTCCTTCGGCGGCATCAACCTGGAGGACATCTCCGCGCCCCGCTGCTTCGAAATCGAAAAGCAGTTGAAAGAAAAGTGCGACATCCCGATCTTCCATGACGACCAGCACGGCACCGCCATCGTCACGCTGGCCGGCCTCGTCAACGCGCTGCGCGTTGTCGGCAAGAAGAAGGAAGACGTCAAGGTGGTCATCAACGGCGCGGGCGCCGCGGCCATCTCGATCACCAAGCTCCTCCTGTCCGACAACTTCAAGAACGTCATTCTCTGCGACCGCAAGGGCGTCATCTACGAGGGCCGCACCGAAGGCATGAACGCCATCAAGGACGAAATGGCGCTCGTCACCAACCGCGGCATGGTCAAGGGCTCCCTGGCCGACGCGCTGGTCGATGCGGACGTGTTCATCGGCGTCTCCGCGCCCAAGATGGTCACCACCGAAATGGTCGCCAGCATGGCCAAGGACGCCATCGTCTTCGCCTGCGCCAACCCGACGCCGGAGATTTTCCCCGACGAAGCCAAGGCGGGCGGCGCGGCCGTCATCGCCACCGGCCGCAGCGACTTCCCCAACCAGATCAACAACGTCCTGGCCTTCCCGGGCGTGTTCCGCGGCACCTTCGACGTGCGCGCGTCGGACATCAACGATAAAATGAAGCTGGCCGCGGCCTACGCGCTGGCGGGGCTCATCGAGGCCAAGGACCTGAACCCGGAGTACGTCATCCCCGCGCCGTTTGATCCGCGCGTCCGCGACGCGGTGGCCAAAGCCGTCGCCCAGGCCGCCCGCGATACCGGCGTGGCGAGGATCTAATCCCCTTCCAAGCGACAAGAGCGCCCCTCCGTTCACAGACGGAGGGGCGCTTGTCTGTATGTCGACGTCCGGCCTACAGATACTTTTTCACAAAAGGAATTTTCCGAAGCGCCGCCGTGACCGCTCCGGATACAATTACAGTCAGAAGAACCCACAGGATTGTCGCGATGAGCGGCGTTAGCCATGGCCGGATGAGATTGTCGATTTTGGTCGTCAACCGGAAGGTCGCCATATGCATCAGGTAGATGCCAAACGTCAGGTCCCCTGCATACAGAAGCGCGCGGGAAACCGATTCGGTAATCTCCATCCGCTCAAACCATATCCTGAACAGGCCGAAGACTACAAGCGTCGGGATGGCGATAAAACTCTCATGAAAAATACGTCCCCCAAACCCACCTGTGACATTCGCTTTGAACATCGTCAAAGCGCAGCTTGCCGCCACCGCCAATACTGCCGCCAAAACGCCAACGACGATGTGCTTTTTTCGGATTCGACTGAAATCCATTTTCGCCTCCATCCAATAACCCATCAGCATGTAGAACGCGCCGATGACCACATGATTGGGCCGGGAGCTTTTGTTGATGACCACGGCATTGCGCCCAAGCAAGTACTCTACGGCTGGAATCAGGCTGGTAAAGACTACTTGCAGCACAATCATGTATGCGATCTCCCTTCCTTCCAAACTGCGCGCCAGCTTTCGCAGGAAGGGCAACACGAGTAGGCAAGCAAGGTAAGCATACAGGAACCAGAGATGCGCCGTCAGCTTATCCGAATACAGAATTGCGAGGAACCTGTCGAACCTGAATCTTCCCAGGTTTCCCCAGATGGCGAGAAGATAGTATGCAAACGAAACAACGACCAGCACCACCACATACCGCAGTATGCGGTGCCGATAAAGCGTCGACAGCGGTTCATCGCGCCCCAAAAGAACCGCGCCCGAACACATGAAAAATAGCGGAACGGCAATTCTGCTGGCTATCGACAAAAAAAGATAAAGCATAAAAAAGGGAGAATGAGACGAAACTTCATACAGCCAATATCCCTTTTGTTTTGTATGAATAAATACGACCAAAAAAATCGCCAGAAGCTTAACCGCTGCAATGTATATTCTCTTCCGCTTCAGTGTGTTTTCCGCCACATTATCTCCTCCGATTTACGTTTCATTTATATTATTTACCATATTACTGCGCTTTCTGTCAATGTTTTTGACGCATTATCGACCGATTCCATGGTGTTGCCCACACTTTCGACACGTAAAACAGGATTGGCTAGGAGCCCGTGGCACCAGCCATCTTGATTCGTTCATCGCTATACGATTGACACGCCCCGCCCTTTTCGTGTATATTGAACCCGAAATCACTCGAAACGAGGCCGTTCATGAAGACCATCATCGAATGCCTGCGGGACAACCCGGTCATCGCCGCCGTCAACTCGGAGGAAGGGCTAGAAGCGGCCCTAACCTGCGAGAGCGAGGTGGTATTCCTGCTCATCGGGTCGGTGGTCACCGTCGCCACCCAAGTGGCGCGTCTCAAGGCCTCGGGCAAGCGGGTTTTCGTACACATTGACTTGATCGAAGGCTTCTCCAGCCGGGAGGTCGTGATCGATGCGCTATGCGCCATTTGCGCGCCGGACGGCGTGATTTCCACCAGGCCGCCGCTTTTGCGCCGAGCCCACCAGTTGGGGCTGACGACGGTTCAGCGGGTGTTCGCCATCGATTCCAAATCCGTCGCCAACCTGAAAAACCTGTCCGAAACCGGGCGTCCGGACTTTATTGAGATCATGCCGGGGCTGATCCCGAGGGTGTTGCGCGCGGCGCGGGAATCCACCGGCATCCCGGTCATCGCGGGCGGGCTGATCGAAGAGAAGAACGAGGTCATCGAGGCCCTCGCTGAGGGCGCGGTAGCGGTGTCTACCACCCATCAGGGCGTCTGGCGGATGTAACGCATCCGTCACAGGTCCGTGTCGTCCGCGGCGAAACTTAACTTCCCCCCGGCTTGCCATGCGCGTGAAATTCCGTTAGAATAAGTGTCACAACTTCATCACCGTGATAAATGCATCAGGAGCAGGGACGATGGCGCATCCCGCCTTCTCACAGAGGGCCGCGGCAGCTGAAAAGCGGCAGAAGGAACTGCGTCTGCTCTCCCCGCCAGCAGCAGGCTGAACGTTCATTCTGTAGGCCTCGCCGGGTTCCCCCGTTACAGGGATGCGCAATCGGGTTTCCCGGCTGCGTCAGAGCGACCGCCCCCGGGCGGTAACGAAAGTGGTACCGCGGATGCAAGCCTCCGTCTTTCATGGGAAAGACGGAGTTTTTGTTTTCCCAGGGCTTGAATAATCGACGGGAGGGCGTATTGATGAAGATCGCGTTTTCCACCCTGGGCTGCCCCGACTTCGGCTGGTTGGACATCTATGCAATGGCCAAGGACTTCCACTTCGACGGCATCGAGATCCGCGGTCTCGGCCAGAACATCCTGGCCGTGACCGCCTCGCCGTTCTCCGAGCGGCAGATCGGAAAAACGGTGGCCAAGCTACAGTCGCTGCACCTGGAGATTCCGTGCCTTTCCTCCGGCTGCTGCCTGAAGTACCCGGAGAAGCACCCTGAAGTGCTGGAAGAAATACGGCAATACGTCGACCTCGCCCAGAAACTCGGAACGCCCTACATCCGCATTCTGGCCGACCAGGACCCCGCGCCTTCGGGCGAGGTGGACGACGTCTATGTCGCGTCTGTTTTGAAAGAACTGGCGGCGGTGGCGGATGGCGCGGACGTGACGCTGCTTGTCGAAACCAACGGCGTCTACGCCGATACAAAGCGGCTGGCCGCGCTCCTCGACCGGGTCGCAAGCCCCGCGGTGGCGGCGCTGTGGGACATGCACCACCCCTACCGCTACATGAACGAGTCGCCCGCCGACACCGTGAAAAACCTCGGCGCGCGCATCCGCTACACCCACACCAAGGATTCCGTCATCGAGAACGGCCAGGTGCGCTACCGCGTGATGGGCGAGGGCGACCTGCCGGTCTACGACATGCTGGACGCCCTCAATGACATCGGCTATGACGGCTACGTGTCGCTGGAATGGGTCAAGCGCTGGGCGCCGGACCTGACCGACGCAGGCATCGTGTTCCCGCACTTCGCCCAGTACATGCAATCCTACTTTGAGGGCCACATGCTGCAGGTGGCCGCCCACGGCAACGGCAAGTACGTCTGGCGAAAGGAACACCTGATCGAGGCCACCTTCCCGGAGGTACTCGACCGCATGGTGCGGGAATTCCCCGACCAGTACGCCTTCCGCTACACCACCCACTACTA
>JAEZTD010000248.1 GCA_023443705.1 Bacillota bacterium
GCGTGGAGGTGCCGGTGCTGGCCTCGAAGAACGGCCTTGAATCCATCCGCGTGGGCGCGATTCCGCCCCAGTGCGCGCTGATCTCGGGCATCTCCGCCCAGATTGAGGAGATGGTGGTCGAGGGCAGCCTCGCAGGCGACCGCGAAATGATCTACCGCGCCATCTGCTTTGACCCGCTCACCAGCGCCGTACTGTCCCTCCGGGAGATCCGCGACATGGTGGACGAGATGTTTGGGCAAAACGTGGACTGGCTGCCGCAGTTCAAGTAGAAGCATTACGTCCCGCAAAGCCCCGTTCCGCGCGAACGGGGCTTTGCCTGTATCCGGATGAACTATACCGAGCCCGCCGCGCCGTTTGCGTTGACAGACAGGGCTCCAAAAGATATAATAATATCGATATTTAATAATCGATTTTGCAGCGAGAGGGGAACGCGCGGTGAAAAGCCTGTGCACCGAGGTGGGCTACAGTAGCCTGAACAAGGACGGAGAACAGCTCTGCGGCGACAGCGTCGAATATCGCATCGACGACAGCGGCGTCCTCGTCACCCTGGCGGACGGGCTGGGCAGCGGCGTCAAGGCCTCCATTCTCTCCACCCTGACGTCAAAGATTCTGACCACCATGCTCGCCGGCGGCATGTCCATCGACAGCTGCGTGGAAACCATGGTGAAGGCGCTTCCCGTCTGCAAGGTGCGCGGGATCGCATACTCCACCTTTACCATCATCCGCGTCACCGGCAACCGCCGCGCAGAGTTGATCCAGTTCGACAACCCCCGGGTCGCGCTGTTCCGGGGCGGGAAAAACTGCGATTACCCGGTGTCGATGCGGGAGATCGCCGGAAAGCAGATTCTGGAGAGCAGTTTCCTCCTCGAGGAGGGGGATGTTCTGTTCGCGATGAGCGACGGCGCCGTCCACGCCGGCGTGGGGCGCGAACTCAACTACGGCTGGACGCGGGACAACATCATCCAGTTTATCGAAGCCGCTTACGAACCGGGCCATTCCGCCCAGTTCTACGCGGGCATTGTCGCCGAGGCCTGCGGCAAGCTCTACGCGGGACAGCCCGGCGACGACACCACCGCCGTGGCGGTGCGCCTTCGGGCGCGCCATCCAGTGAGCGTGGCTTTCGGCCCTCCGGCGGACCCCTCTCAGGACGAGGCGATGATGAACCGCTTCTTCGCCGGGGAGGGCGCCAGGATCGTGTGCGGCGGCACCACAGCCGAAATCGTCGCCTGTCACCTGAAAAAAACCCTCATACCGTCTGACAGCTATTTCGATCCCGATATACCCCCCACCAGCCTTCTCGAAGGCGTCGATCTGGTGACTGAGGGAATCGTGACGCTGTCCCGGGTGGCGATCCTGGCCGAGAACACGCTGCGCGGCGGCGATATGGCCGCCATATGGGCCCGGGGCAGAGACGGCGCGTCGCTGATCGCCCAGGCGCTCATCGAAAAAGCGACGGACATCCGCTTTTTTGTCGGGCAGGCGATCAACCCGGCGCATCAGTCGGATGGTCAGCCGCCGTTTTTGGGGCTCAAGGCCCAACTGATCGAAAGGCTTGCAGCCTGCCTAAATAAAATGGGCAAGCACACCACCATCAGCTTCTACTGATAAATACCATTCGCCTTTGTCGCGCCGGGTTCCAAACGGAGCCCGGCGCAACATTTCTTTCGATAAGAACATATCGATACAAATATGCCGCCGTTCGGTATTCATATTTCCCCCCGCGCGCGGCAGACCGTATAATCAATATGCCAGAGACTGTCAAGGCGTGTGCGCGCTTACGGACAGCTCCGGCTGCGCCCAGTGCGGGCGACAATACGACGGGAGGAATCCGGATGAATCAAGCGATCGACCTGAGCGTCGCCGACGAGATCCTGTCGGCCCACGGCGCGACGCCCAGCGCCGTGATTGCGGTGCTTCAGGACCTTCAGGAGCACTTTCATTACCTGCCGCCAGAGGTGTTCCCCTACCTGGCCAGAAAACTCCACATGAACGAGGCGGCGATCTATTCGGTGGCCACGTTCTACGAAAACTTTTCACTGAAACCCAAGGGCAAGTATGTTTTCCGCGTGTGCGACGGCACCGCCTGCCATGTGCGAAAATCCATCCCCATCCTGGAGCGGCTGCGCAGCGAGCTGGGCGTGACAGCCGAACAGCCCACCACGCCCGACCTGATGTTCACGGTGGAGACGGTGTCCTGCCTGGGTGCCTGCGGCCTCGCGCCGGTCATCACGGTGGGCGACCAGGTACACGCCGCGATGACGCCGGACAAGGCGGCGGAACTCATCGCGAAACTTCGGGAGGTGGGCTGATGCGAACCCTTGACGCGCTCCGTTCCGGGAGCGAAGCGGCGCTGAAACAGGAGCGCCTGCGCATCCTCATCTGCGCGGGCACCGGCTGCGTGTCCAGCGGATCGCTGGAAATCCACAAGGCGCTGAAGGAAAAACTGGAGGCGCGGGGCATCCCCTGTTCGGTGGCGCTTGAAATCGAGCCCCACGGCGAGACGGTGGGGCTGAAAAAATGCGGCTGCCACGGCTTTTGCGAGATGGGACCGCTGATCCGCGTCGAGCCGATGGGCTGGCTGTACACAAGGGTGCGCCTCTCCGACTGCGAGGAGATCGTGGAAAAAACCATCGTGGGCGGCGAGCTCGTCCCCCGGCTGGTCTACAAAAAAGACGGCGTCGCCTACCCCCGGCAGGACGACATTCCCTTCTACCAGAAGCAGACCCGGCAGGTGCTTTCCAATTGCGGGCACATCGGCGCCGAGTCCATCACCGAATACATCGCCGCGGGCGGATACCGCGCGTTTGAAAAGGCCCTCAAGATGACGGGCGAGGAGATCATCGACGAAATCACCCGGGCGAACCTGCGCGGCCGCGGGGGCGGCGGCTTCCCGGCGGGTCGGAAGTGGGGCCAGGTGGCGCGACAGAAGGCGCCGCAGAAATACGTGGTCACAAACGGCGACGAGGGCGACCCCGGCGCGTTTATGGACCGCAGCATCATGGAGGGTGACCCCCACCGGATGCTGGAGGGCATGCTGATCGCGGCCAGGGCGACCGGCGCGACCGAGGGCTACGTCTACGTCCGCGCCGAGTACCCGCTGGCCGTTGCGCGGCTCAAGACCGCCATCCGCGAGGCCGAAAAGGTCGGCCTTCTGGGCGACGACATTCTGAATAGCGGCTTTTCTTTCCGCGTGCGCATCAACCGCGGCGCGGGCGCCTTCGTCTGCGGCGAGGGCAGCGCGCTGACCACCTCCATTGAAGGCAAGCGCGGCATGCCCCGCGTCAAGCCGCCCCGCACTGTGGAGCACGGGCTCTACGACATGCCCACCGTGCTCAACAACGTCGAAACCTTTGCCAACGTGCCCGACATCATTGAGCGCGGCGCGGACTGGTACCGCGCCATCGGCCCGGAGTCGAGCCCCGGCACCAAGGCCTTTGCGCTGACCGGCAACATTGAAAACACCGGCCTGATCGAGGTGCCGATGGGCACCACCCTGGGCGACGTGATCTTCGGCGTCGGCGGCGGCATGCGCGGCGGCGCGGACTTCAAGGCGGTGCAAATCGGCGGGCCCTCCGGCGGCTGCCTGACCAAAGAGCACCTGAACCTGCCGCTTGATTTTGACTCCCTCAAAAAGGCCGGCGCGATGATCGGCTCCGGAGGCATGGTGGTCATGGACGAGCACACCTGCATGGTGGAGGTGGCGCGCTTCTTCATGAACTTCACCCAGAACGAATCCTGCGGCAAGTGCGTTCCCTGCCGCGAAGGCACAAAGCGCATGCTGGAGATCTTGAACCGCATCGTGGACGGCGAAGGGCGCGAGGGCGACATCGAAACCCTCCTCGACCTGGCCGACACCGTCTCCCAGACCGCGCTTTGCGGGCTGGGCAAGACCGCCGCTTTCCCTGTGGTCAGCACCATCCGCCAGTTCCGCGGCGAATACGAGGCCCACATCCGGGAGAAGCGCTGCCCGGCCGGGGCTTGCCAGAAGCTGAAGCGCATCGAGATCGACCCTGTAAAGTGCAAGGGTTGCTCCAAATGCGTGAAGGTCTGCCCCGTCGGCGCGATCACCGCGTGGTGCGAAACCCCTTCACCGTTTCCGGCGAAAAATGCATCCGCTGCGGCGCGTGCCTGACCGCCTGTCCCTTCCACGCAATAAAGGAGGCCTGAGCGCTTGGAAAATGCGAAGTACATGTTCATCGACGGCATGCCCGTCGCCATTGAGGGCGAAAAAAACCTCCTGGAGCTGATTCGAAAAGCGGGGATAGACCTGCCCACCTTTTGTTACTACACCGAGCTTTCGGTCTACGGCGCCTGCCGCCTGTGCATGGTGGAGAACAAGTGGGGCGGCATCGACGCGGCCTGCTCCACGCCGCCAAAGCCGGGCTCGGAGGTCTTTACGAACACCGAAAAGCTCCGCAAGCACCGCAAGATGATTTTGGAACTGATTCTCTCCCACCACTGCCGGGACTGTACCACCTGCCAGAAAAACGGCAGCTGCAAGCTGCAGGAACTGGCCATGCGCTTTGGCATCGAGCGCGTGCGCTTCCAAAACACCGCGCCGGAGCCGGAAATGGACGAATCCTCCCCCGCCATCGTCCGCGACCGCAGCAAATGTATCCTGTGCGGCGACTGCGTGCGCATGTGTGACGAAGTGCAGGCCGTGGGTGCGATCAATTTCGCGCACCGCGGCTCGAACCTCGTGATCGCCACCGCCTTTGACAGGCCCATCGCGGAGAGTTCCTGCGTGGGCTGCGGCCAGTGCGCCGCGGTGTGCCCCACCGGCGCCATCGTGGTTCGGGACGACAGAAAGCGCGTCTGGGCGGCGCTGAGCGACAAAAATTCCCGGGTCGTCGCACAGATCGCCCCTGCCGTCCGGGTGGCGGTGGGCAAGGCCTTCGGCATCAAGGACGGCGAAAACGCGCTGGGGCGCATCGCCGCCGCGCTTCGGCGCATGGGCTTTGACGAAGTCTTCGACACCGCCACCGGCGCGGACCTGACGGTGCTCGAGGAATCCGCCGAGCTTCTCTCGCGGTTGGAATCGGGCGAAAGGCTGCCGCTCTTCACCTCCTGCTGTCCGTCCTGGGTGCAGTATGTCGAGCGCTTCCACCCGGAGCTCCTGCCGAACGTGTCCACCTGCCGCTCGCCGATGCAGATGTTCGCGTCGATCATCAAGGATCAGCCCACCTCCGCCGGGCGAAGGATCGTCCACGTGGCGGTCATGCCCTGCACCGCCAAGAAAGCCGAGGCCGTCCGCGAGGAATTCACAAAGGACGGCGTACCGATGGTGGATGTCGTCATCACCACCCAGGAACTGATCCAGATGATCCGGGAGTCAGGCCTTGTGTACCCGGAGCTCCAGCCGGAGGCTGTGGATGCGCCCTTCTCCAGCATGACCGGCGCGGGCGTGATCTTCGGCGTGACGGGCGGCGTCACCGAAGCTGTAATCCGCCGCCTGATGCCGGACAAGTCCACCCGGGCGATGCAGGAAATCGCCTTTCGGGACGTGCGCGGCATGAAGGGCATTAAGGAAACCACCCTGGATTATGGCGACCGGACGCTCAAAATCGCCATCGTCAGCGGGCTGGGGAACGCCGAGGCGCTCATCCGGCGCATCCAGGCCGGAGAGCACTACGACTTTGTGGAGGTCATGGCCTGCCCCGGCGGCTGCGTGGCCGGCGCGGGACAGCCCTTCGGCACCTTCGGCGACAAGTTGGCCCGCGGCAAGGCGCTGTACACGGCGGACCGGCAGGTCACAATCCGCCGCTCGGAGGAAAACCCGCTGATGCGCACGCTATACTCGGAGACCCTGAAGGGCCGGGTACACGAAATGCTGCACGTTCATTACGCACCCCGCGAGGAGGAATGACATGACCACGATTGAGATCTGCGTCGGCACTTCGTGCCACCTGAAGGGTTCCTACAACATCGTCACCACATTTCAGCAGTTGATTGAGGAAAACCGGCTGCACGGGCAGGTGGACCTGAAGCTTGCCTTCTGCATGAAGCACTGTCAGGAGGGCGTGTGCGTCTCGGTGGACGACAGCGTCTTTAGCGTCCGCCCGGAGACGTCCGCCGCGTTCTTCCGGGACACCGTGCTGCCCGCCGTGCTGGGGAAGACGGCATAATACAGAAGCGCCGAAACCTCCTTCGGATTTTTGGGCGCGTAAGAAAACCTCCGCGTGCGCCTGAAATCCTCCGGGATTTCCGGGCGGCGCACGGACTGAAGGTACGGAATCCGCCACCAGTGTGCGCGCTGAGGCGGATTCCCATTTCCGGCGTGCACGCCGCCGGAAATGATTGAAGTTTTAGACCATTGCGATAGAAAGCGCTCCCCGCCGAACCGGCAGGGAGCGCCCAAGGCATCGAAAAACCCTATGGTTTTTTCGATGCGAAGGAAGGAAACCTGCGTGCGCCTGAAATCCTCACGGATTTCCGAGCGGCGCACTGACCCAAGGTATAGATAGCGCCACCAATATGCGTA
>JAEZTD010000243.1 GCA_023443705.1 Bacillota bacterium
GCTGGGCGCGTTCTTCGCCATGGGGCATGACGATGCCCACCACGGCGTCCAGTCGCTGCCGGTCAATGTCGTCCCGCGGGCCGGGCTCAACTGCTACTGGCGCATGCCCTATCGACAGGGCGCAAAGATCACGCTTACCCATGAAGGCGACGAGGCCTTTGGGCTTGTGGCCTACCGAATCCTGTACAAGTTGCATGATGTCGCGCCGGACGCGGCCCTCTTTCACGCCCAGTACCGGCACGCAGTCACCAGCCGCGAGCGTCCGCTGTACACCATTCTGGACGGGGTGCGCGGCAAGGGCAGCTACGTGGGCACCTACCTGGCCTGGACCGCGCTGCAGTCGGACTGGTGGGGCGAGGGTGAAGTGAAATTCTACCTGGACGGCGACACGGACCAGCCCACCATGGCCGACAACGGCACAGAGGATTATTTCGGCGGCTCGTTCGGCTTCTCGCCCTTCAACTCGGACGAGTGCTGGAACCGGGAGAAGACCTTTTCCGGGCCCTACCTCGGGATGCCGCTGGCGCGGCTGGACGCCACCAACAGCCCGCGCAAGTACAGCCTGTACCGCTGGCACATGGAGGACAGCATCGGTTTCTCGGATGACATCCGGGTGGAGGTTCAGACGCTCGGCCTGCGCGACCACAAGTACCGCCCGCTGTCCGAAGACATCGCCTCGGTCGCCTATTGGTATCAACAGGAGCCGCACGCTGCGTTCCCGCCGCTGCCCAATGCCGAGGAACGGAGATCCAGATAGTTTTCGGCAAACGCATAGCAAAAAACGGACTATAATGAAGCTTTCCTCTGGCGGAGAGCTTCATTTCTATTTAGGCTGACAAGAGGCTGTGTCGCGCTTCTCGGCTGGAGATTCCTCAGATAACGTCATCGGCCCTCCGCCGCCATCTCCATCAGAAAGCGCATGGCGACGTCCTCCATGTCCGAGCAGGTTTCGTGCGCATAATCCGGGTAAACCTCGACCCTCTTGGGCGCTGTAATGCCGTTAAACGCCGCGAACTGCGTTGAGGGCGGGCACGTATGGTCGAGCAACCCCGTGAGCATGAGCGTTTTCGCGCGGATGCGCGGGGCCAGGTTCGCATTGTCAACGTAGCCCAGGCGTTCGTAGAACTGCCGCTCCGTCGCGTGGCGCGGATCGATAGAGCGGAAGTAATAGCTAAGCTCGAAATAGGCGCCGTCCGGCGCGCCCACCGTCCACGCGCGGCGATAATCGCATAGAAAAGGCGCCACCGCCACCACCCGATTCAGCGTCGGCGTGAGCGCAGCGCAGGCAAACGCGAGCCCACCACCCTGCGATACGCCCTGTGCAGCCACGCGGCACGCGTCGATTTCCGGCATCGACATGGCAATGCGCGCGAGTTGTGCGCAGTCCAGAAAGATCGATCGCAGCAACAGGCGTTCGGGGTTCGGGTCGGTAGCGCCCCGGATGATGTGCCCTCGGAATGTCGTGCCCTCTACGATGCCGACATCCTGCGACTTTCCGGCCTGCCCTCGGCAGTCCATCGCAAAAACGGCAATCCCCGCGCAGGCGTAGCGCATGAGCGACGACCAGCCGACGCTGGAAGCGCTATAGCCGTGGAAGATCACCACCGCCGGATGCGGAGCGGGCAGAAAGGCGGGCCGAAGGTACTTTGCGTGCACCCGCGCTCCGCCTACGCCGGTAAACGAGAGCTCAAAGCACTCCGCGCCGACCGGCGCGATATCCGCAGGCTGCAGTCGGTACGCGGTTCCAAGCCCTTCCATCTCCACGATTGCCCGCGACCAGTACGCGTCGAAATCCGCCGGCCGGTCGCCGCTCCCGCGGTATTCCTTTAGCGCCTCCAGCGGAAGGTCAAAACATGGCATGTCATTTCCTCCCTTCCTCTCAGACCTCTTCCCCGGCAATCCGTCGGGCAAACAGCGCCCCGGTCGCGCGAAGCAGTTTCAATAGATGCGGGGCCAGCTCCGGATCAAACGTAGCGATCCCCTGAAAGGTTTCGAAGTTCAGGTCGTACGGGTATTTGATTTCATTGAGCGCCCGGCAGAACCGGTTCCAGTCCGTAACGCCCATGTAAGGGAACAGATGCTCGTCCTCAAGGCCGTTGTTGTCGTGTACGTGCAGCGTTTTGATGCGATGGCCGAGCCTGTGGATCAGTGCGTACAGATCTTTGCCCAGGAGCGTCGCGTGGCCGATGTCCAGGCAGAATCCGTACCGTTCTTCGCCGGCGATTTCATTCAGCGCGTCTATGTACCGGATCGCCTCATTGGGATCGGAACAGGATGCCTCCATTACCTTGCCGCGATGGCGCGTAAACATGTTCTCCAGGCAGCAGACCACGCCATACCGCTTCAGCGCGGGAAGCAGCGCCGTGTACATTTCGATGTTCAGATCCCACTCCTCGGCTGCCGTCAGCCGCTTGTCGGCGGGCAGGTAGCAGGGGTGCACGATCAGGTAGGGGCAGCCCAGAAAGCCGCACATCATGATGGTTTTTTTCAGCGCTTCCAGTACATACTCGTCCATCGCCGCATCCCTCACATAGGTGGGAAAGGGCGCGTGCGCCTGTACAAAGCGAAGACCGCGCTTTTCGGCCGCCTCACGGGTGGACCGCATCGCGGCAAGAATCTCCTCATCGGTGCGGTCATAAAACCCTCCGTGCCTTCTTTGCCTGATCTCGTCCGGCGTCAGGCAATGATCCAGGTTGATGTCCACACCGTCAAAACCCGCTTCGGCGATCATATCAAAGCCCTTTTCAAGGCCGAACGCATCCACAATACCGCCCGTCTGTACGGAAATCAACATTGGGTCTTCCTCCCGTCTTTCGCGAGAATACCTAAAGTCTTCCCGACCTGTGCGCCAGACCTCGCAGGCAGATGCAAACTGCCGGCGGCCAATCGGTTCAGATCTCAAACCGCTGCCCGCCGGCCATTGCCCGAGTCGAAACCGGGACACAGCTCGCGTTTATGCGTCGTTTCTACGCCGGAAACAGGCGGCGGATCAGCGCGCGCATCAAATCCAGCCGCTGCTCAATGGATGCCACTTTGATGTATTCGCCGGCGGTGTGCAGCTTTGCGCCGCAAGGTCCGCAGCCGTCGAGCGTGGCGACGCCGCAGTGCGCGACGAAGTTGCCATCCGACGCGCCGCCGGTGGTGATGTGCGCCACCGGGAGGCCCAATGAATCGCCCGCGTCCTTGAGCATCCGAAGCAATTCATGGGTCTTTGCGCTCGGGATCATCGCCGGCCTGAGCGAAACCTCTTCCACCTCGATGCGGGTTCTCGGATCAAACGGCTGCGCCTGCATGCGCGCAAGCTCCGCCTTGAGCGCGGCAAAGGCTTCCGGGTCCAGGTATCGGAAGCTGAGCGTAAATTCGGCGTAATCCGGAACCGAGCCATTGTCGCCGCCGCCCTGGAAGCGGCCGACGTTCAGCGTTGTGCCCGTTTCGTAGTCCGTCATCCGGTACAGCGCTTCAACCCACCGGGACAGTTCGAGGATCGCACTGGCGCCCTTCTCCGGGTCCACGCCCGAATGTGCCGCGATGCCGTGACAGCGGATGAGGTAATTCGCGCCGCCCTTGCGGGTGCTGACAAACTCGTCGCCTGCACGCCCGGGTTCAAACACGAAGCAATAGCTTGCGTCCTTTGCCAGCTCCTCAAAATAAGGGCGTGAATAGCGGGAGCCCCGCTCTTCGTCGCTGTTGAACGCCACGCACAGGTTGAACGGACAACCTCCATCCTGCATCAAATCCCGGAGCAGGTATTCGATGAGCAGGCATCCGCCCTTGCAATCGATACAGCCAGGCCCATGCCCCACGTTGTCCGCATCCACCGCAAAAGGGCGCTCGGCGCCGGTGCCCACGGGAAACACGGTGTCCATGTGGGCGATCAGCAGTAGGTCTATGTGCTCCGAATCGCTGTTCCGGGCGGTCAAAAGCTGCGCGGAATCCTCGCCCTTGCAAAACTTGCGCTCGGTCTTTAGGCCCAGTGCGGCAAAGCGCGCTTCGAAGAAGTCCGCGACCGCCGCGTTGCCGTGCGCGTTGCCCTGTCCGCTGTCAATCGCGCAAAGGGTCTTCAGGTCCTCCAGGTATGCCTCAAGGTTAAAAACACCCATCGTCTTCCTCCCGCTTGCGTTGATCGCAGCCCTTCGTTTCCTTGCTTTTGCTCCTGTGGGCGCTTTGCTGAACCGCCCGCTGACCGCTAGAAACGGACGACCTCAAAGCCCATCATGCGGCCAAAAGCTTCCATTTCATCCATATCCGCGTCGTATACCAGCGCGGAATGATGGGTGCCGCCTTCGATCGAATACGCCTTCAGGAATTCCCTGAGCGGTTTTTGCGTCTTCATCCAGCCCTGCACGGCGTAGCGATAGGCGCCGTATTCCAGCCCGCGGTCGAGCATTTCTACGGGGATGATGATTAGCTTCAACCCCTTCTCCATCGGGGCGAGGTTGACGAGCGCCGCCTTTCCGGGCCTGAGGCAGGCGTATGCGGCGACGGTGTCACCGCAGCTATTGAAGTTGAAAGGCACATCCCGGAGCACCGGTTTCCACTGGGCCAGATTGACGTTGACTTCTCCCATGTGGCTGAGGAGCAGCACATCGTGCTTCCAATCGGGACAGAACACCTCGGTGAACGTCGTGAGCGGATAGACCGACCTCAGCGCGCCCACGAGGCCCGCCGTCAGCACATCGCCTTCGCCCGCGTAGCCAACGCCGCGCGCCATCGCCTTGCTGCACTCCACAAACGGCATTTTCGGAAGCTTGCACGCGTCAACATCCAAGAAGTTGACCGTCATCGCCGTCAGGCGCTGGTCTTCCACCCATTTGCGAACAGCCAGCCCTGCCCGGATGGACTCCCGGTAGTTGTCGGTGTTCGAGACCTCTACGGTGAAGCGCGCCGCGTTCTCCGCGATTTCTGCCTCAATATCCTCCGGCGTCACCTGGGCGAGGTACTGCTCGGCGCTCTCGCGGCTCAAGGGAATGACCTTCGCGCCCACCTCTCGGGAGAGCTGTTCCTCCGGGATCTGGAAATCTCCCATTCCGGGGAACGTCCTGCCGACGGAACCGACGCGCGCATGCCGATATTCCCAGGCGGCCTGTGCGGCCCGGCAGAATCCGGCCACCTCCGCAACGACCGGGCTGTGCAGCGCGTGGCCGACGCAGAGGTGGTATGGACACCCGCTCCTGCGCAGCAGGTTGCACATGTCCTGAACGCCGTGGATGCCGTGGTTGTCGGAAATCCCCTTCTCGTACGCAGCCTTGTCGATCAGGCTGTACTCCGGCGTGGTGTCGAGAATAATCAATGGCACACGCAGGCGCTTCAGTGCGTCGATGGATTCCAGCGATGGCGAGTAGGCCAGATGCTGGGTGACGACCGCGACCACCTCTTCATCCTCAAACCGACGCACCGCAACGTCAAACTCCTCGCGGACGCGACAGGGCTCGACCGCCGCCACCTCCATGCCGTGTGCTTCCAACATGGAAATCAGCGTTTTCATATGGGCGACCATAGGATCGCGCTTTGCCGGGTTCGTATCGTCGTAGAGCTTGAGATACATCGGCAGATACCCAATTTTGATTTTCTTCATAATGCCCTCCGTCATTCGCCGTAGATATTCGCCCGCGCCGCCTCAAGCAAGGCGGCGGCATTCCCGTAAAAAACATTGCCAATATCCGCCCGGGACAGGTTCAGCCGCTCCGCGACGCGCTTGAACGCAAGGATCTCCTCGTAGAGGAAGAACGTGAGCGCCTCGCCCTCCTCGCGCGACACCTCCCTTAGGTGCCTGTCCTCGAGCGGACTGCCGTACAAGCCCGGCGGAACAAGATTGACGTATGTGCCGCCCTCTTCGATGCGGCGCGTGCGCATCCTGAGGATCGGCAGGTCGCTTCCGAAGAGCGCACGGTTCGGCCCAACGCTTCTCAGCATGGCCTCCATCGCGAACTCGCAGCAGTTTGCGGAAAAATCGAACAGTAAATCTTCGGCCTCGCTGAGCACTTCAAAGGCGTCGCCGATGTCCTCGCGGGTGTAGGCGCGGCCGATGTGCGCAACAATCAAAAGGATGCGCGGGAAGCACCGCTTGATCTCGAGAATCTGCGCGAGGTTCACCGGATCCTTCAGTCGGCCGTCCCGCGGGATGTGCAGCATCACAATCGCGCCGAGCTCGTTCATCTTTTCGAGCTGGTGCTTCGGAAAAAAATCAAAAATTCGGATTTCTCTTGCCGGGATATAGTCCGGCGCGAAGGACAGATAGCTTTTGATGCCCAGAAAGCGCCCCGCCCTGATGAATCCCTCAAGTTCCTCCGCGCTCTGCTCCGGACGGGCGTAGTACAGCGCGGGATACCCGGTGCGCGCCGCGGATTCCCGCACATATTCGTTGAGCGCGCCGGCCGTATCGCGGCGCGTGCTCGTAAACATGAGCGGCGTAACACGCTTGCCCGGAAAGAGCAGGCGGTACGTCTCCTCAAGATCCTCCACGCTGTTCTCCTTCGCTACCAGCGACGGCCAGGACACCGTACGCTTCGCCGCCTCGCCCTTCTTCGCGAGCGGGGGCCGCAGGCGTTCCAGCCAGATGTGTGTGTGGATGTCAATCAAGCGGTCGGGCAAGAAATCTCGAAGCTGCTGATCGTAGATCCTGCGATCATGCTCAGTGATCTGAAAAAGCGCCAACGCGCTCACCCCTCTCGGCGTAGAACTTTCTTACTAAACCCGCGCCCGCCTTGTATTCGAAAAAAATTCTCTCGTATCGGGCCGCGCTCCCGGGCTCCGGGCAGATTGTCCGCGCCCCGACGTCGAGCCGCGCGGCCCCTTCCGCGACGCTTTTGACGATGCCGCAGCCCGCTTGCGCAAGCACCGCCGCACCCACGCACCCCAGATCCGCCACGTCGGATGTGATGACCGGACGGCCCGCGAGCCCCGCGACCATCTGCATCCAGACAGGGCTCTTCGTGGCGCCGCCCGCAACTTTCAGACGCCGGACGGGGTGCTTGGCGGAAAGCGCCTCCAGTGCCCAGGCAATCTGGCAGGCGACCCCCTCCATGACCGCGCGCGCGATGTCAAAGCGGTCGTGCGAGAAGTCCAGGCCGATCATCGTTCCCTTCGAACAGCCATCTGCTTCCGGCGGACTGCTGCCATTGAAGTAGGGATAGAACGTCAACCCATCGTTCCGCTGCGAGCGCTGCGCCACTTCGGTGTCGATGGCGCCGAAATCAAGCGGCGCGCCATCCGCGCCGCAGGCGACATTTTTCCGAAACCAGTCCAGGCAGGCGCCGCCCGCGGAGACAGAGACCAGCGATCCCCATTTCCCGGGGGAGGCCGATACCGACTGGGAAAACCCGCTATGAAAATCCGGCTCGTTGGACAGCGCCATGACGACCCACGCCGTGCCGGTTCCGATCACCGCGTCGCCCGCCTCGGACACCCCCGCGCCCAGCGCGACCGCATACTGGTCGTGCGCGCCAGCGACGAGCAGGGTGTCTTTTCTTAGCCCCAGCGCGCTGGCCGCATCATCGGTCAGTTGGCCGATGACTTCGCCGGACCGAACGAGCTCCGGCAAGCGCCCGGTTTCGACACCGACATATTCCAGAATCTTTTTGTCGTACACGCCGTCGCGCACATTCACCCATTGGTTGATTCCCGCGTTGGACAGGTCGATCGCGGCGCGACCGGTCATTTTTGCCGCGATATAGTCCGGCACCGTCAAAAATTTCGCAGCGCGGGCGAAGAGTTCCGGCCGATCCAAGCGCATGCGCCGAAGCTGCATGGCCGGCAGCCCCTTTCCGAGCTTCCAGCCGCATGTATCGTAGAAATAGCCCTTCCCCAGCGCGCGCTCAACCGCTTCCCTGTCGCCAAGGCAGCGGTTGTCACTCCAGACGATCGCGGGGGCAAGCGGCGACAGGCGCTCGTCTACGGGAACGAGCGTCCCGCCCTGGGTGGAGAGCGAAATCGCCCGCACCCCGCCGGAAACACCGGCTTCGCTTGTGACGGATCGAACGGTCTTAATGACCGCGTTCCACCAGTCCTCCGCATTCTGCTCGCGCTGACCGAGGGCGGGCGACCTCGTGGGATAGCCTTCATACGCCGAGGCGACGATGCCGCGCGCATCCGAAACCAGCAGACATTTCGTCCCCGTCGTCCCAACGTCAACCCCAAGGACATATCTTTCCGTCATATCGACCGCTCCGTTCACGCCGTCCGTCAGGACCACATCTCTTCGACTTCCTCATCGGTATAGCCGAGCTTCTTCCACTCTTCCCGGGCGATTTCGTAGTGCTCCGGCTTGAATTCGCGGTGCCAGCGCATGCTCTCCGGATAAAGTGTTGAATTCTCGACGCCTTCGAACGGCGTCAGGTCGTCTTTAAGCATTGCCTCGCAGGCAGCCTCATCCCGCAAATCGGGAATCTCCATGAACGTGCCGCCGTTGTGGGCGCTCTTCCAGGCGATGATTCCGACGTTGGAAGCGGTGATGCCCCGGTACGCGTCGAGGAACGGCGCCTCGCCCGTGCGCAAAGATTGCACAAACGCCTTTTCGACGAAGAAATCGCCGCCGCCGTGCCCGCATTTTTCGGCTTCCTCGCTGTTTTCCGGCCAATTGGGCAGATAGGTCATGTCCTCTACCTGTCCTTCGGCGAGTTCCCAGGGCTCATGCCAGACGCGAACCGTCTGCGGCCCAAAATAGCCGTGTCCGTGAACGGTCTCCATCGCGCCGCGCGTCCCGTGCAGCCCATAGGCGCAGCTGTGTCCGGCGACCCCGCCGTACAGGCGGATGATCGAACCGTTGTCCATTCGCACCATCGCGACAAAGCCTTGCTTGCCGCCCTTCTCCTTCGGCGGAAGCAGCGTGCAGCTGACTTCCTTCGGCACGGAATTCATAATGTACATCATCGGCGCGATGGCGTGGGTGGTGTAGTAACAGCCCGGCAACTGGCTGCGCCAATGCCTGCGCCCACCGGGACAGTAATGGAAAGTTTCTCGCAGACTCATCGGGTGGTTGTACTCGGCCTCGCCGTACAGCGCGCCGCCGATTTCCCCGGCTTCATACAGGCGCTTCATTTCCATCACAAAGCGCGTATAGCAGTAATTTTCCGCGAGCATATAGCAAAGCCCGCTCTCCTTCGCAATGCGATACAGCTCAACGCCCTCTTTGAGCGTTGCGCTGGTGCTCGTCTCGCTGAGGACATGCTTTCCGGCCAGAAGCGCCTTCTTTGCAAACGGCGCGTGCTGATGAAAGCACGAGGCGATAATCACGGCGTCAAAATCCTGTCGGATGAACTCGTCGAATTCCAGATATCCCTGCGCTCCGGTTTCCTTGCAGACCTCGTCCAGCCGGGCTTTAAAATTGTCGCAAATCGCGACCAGCTTCAGCCCGTTGAACGATGCGGATTTCATCAGGCTCTTTCCCCTGCCGGCGCCCAGGACGCCGATGCGGATTTCCCCGTCCACAATCAAATTCCTCATACGACCCATCCTTTGAAAGTAATCTTTCACGGGGTAGAGGCGAAGCCGGTATTCGTGCTTCGCCTCTACCGTTATTCGACTCGGGGACTAACGCGGGCGATCAGCGGGTGCGGTCATACACCGACTGGTAGACGGCCGTGAAATCGTCCAGGCCCATGGATTTCATCGTGCTGACGTAGGAATCCCAATCGGAATCGAGGTTCGCCTCGCCGGTGACGAACTTCGCGCGCATCTCTTTGAAGTAGGAGACGCAGTCGGTCTTCACCATGTCGATCAGGTTCTGTTCTTCCTCCGTATAGGCGGCGACGTGAGGCACCGTGGGCGCAATAAAGTAGTCGTTCTTCTCGTCCGTCAGAACCGCGTACTGGTTCATGTACCAGTCGTACTGCTTCTTGGAGTTCATCAACTGGGCTTCCGTCTGGATGAACGGGAACGCGATCTGGCCGCAGCCCTTCTGGACGATGCTCCACGGCGAGCCGTCCTCGGCGTAGATCAACTCGTAGCCGCCATCGGCGCCATACTTCCAATCCTCGCCCTCAAAGCCATAGGTGCGCGTATGAAGAACCGTGGGGTCCGCGTAGAGGGTGTCGATCCACTTCAGCGCCAACTCGACGTTCTGGCTGCTCGCCGCAACGCCCGCGGCCATGTCGCTCTTCTCGCGGCGGACGAGGTACCTGTCGCCGTTGGGACCGGTCAGCGGCACGCCCAGCGTGTAGTGGCAACCCATGGGATCGGCCTGGCCTGCGGTGGTCAGCGAACCATAGGTGATCGCGAACGCGGAGTAGTAGACGAAGATGCCAACCTGGTCCGAGGCGATCTTCTCCGACATTTCATTGGCGGAGGTATTGGTGATGCCCTGGTCGAGCAGGCCGTCTTTATACAGCTTGTTCGTGAACTTCAGGAACTCGCGCATTTCCGGGCTGGTATACTCGTCTGTCACGGTGCCGTTCTCGTCGGCGACAAAGGCATCCCAGTCCTCGTAAATCTCGAGCCCGAAGCTGTTGCCGAGGATGTCAAGGGCGTCGAGACCGCTGGCGGTGAGGACGATCTCGTCATCCTTGCCATTGCCGTTGAGATCGCCTGCCTGCTTCATCGCGGCGCAGACGTTGTAGAACTCCTCGGTCGTGGTGGGGATTTCAAGGCCCAGTTTCTCCATCCACTCGGTATTGTACATGTAGATGATGTGGCCTACCCGCGGCTCCACCAAGCCGGAGATGCAGTAGATCGAGCCGTCGTCGTTCTTGATAAACTGCATCAGCGACGGGTTTTCCTCATTGTTGAACTTCGTAATGTTGGGCCAGCAGGCCTCCAGATAGGGCGCCGCGTCGGCGAGCAGGCCGTTCTTCCCCGCGTCGTTGGCGGTGGCGACGCCGTTGGTCACGATAATGTCGCAGTTCAGATCGCCGGAGGCCATCTTGGTGGACACAACCGTCGGGTAATCGGCGTAGGCATGCGCTTCGAACTCAACGTGGACGTTCGTGTACTCCTCCAACCATTTCCAGAAGGGAAGGTCGCTGTCGATGGTCGGGTAGGAATTGTTGACCGCGTCGTAGGTGGTCACCTTCAGCGTGGCCTTCTCGTCAACCAGCCAGGTAGAAGGCTTCTCCTCGGCAAGGCCGAAGGACGAAGTCATCAACACAATACTGATCGCCAGGAACATTGCCAAGGTCTTTTTCATAGTATTGCCTCCTTGTATTATCTGCGCAGCCCCTGCGCCGATTATCCCTTTAGGCTGCCTACCATCAGGCCCTTGGACAGGTACTTGCTCAAGAAAGGATAGAGCAGGAGGATCGGAAGAACCGCCACAACGATGACGGCGTATTTGATCTGTATCTGCGACATCACCGCCGCAGCCGACAGATCGACCGCATCGGAGGATTCCAGCGAGCTTTGGATCACCACCCGGCGCACGTACAGCGCCAGCGGGTGCAGTTCTTTCTTTCCCAGATAGAGCAGCGCGGAGAAGAAGTTGTTCCAGTAACCGATGGCGAAGTACAGCGCCAGTACCGACAGGATCGGTGCCGAAAGCGGCAGTACAAACTGGGCGAAAACGCGGTATTCCGACGCGCCGTCCATGCGAACGCTTTCGAGCATCTCATCCGGTATGGTGGTGAAAAACGTTCGCGCAACGATGACGTACCAGGCCGTCGTCAGCGTGGGCAGCACGATGGCCCACCGGGTGTTGTACAGCCCGAGAAACCTTGCGGTGACCAGGTATGTCGTGATCAGGCCGCCGCTGAAGAACATTGTGAACGTGATGAGCATCATGAAGAAGTTCCGGGGGCGGAAGTTGCGCCGAGACAGCGGGTACGCCGCCAACGCGGTGACCAAGACGCCCAGCACCGTGCCCACCACCGTATACCAAAGGGTGTTGAAATAGTAGAGGTAAATATTGGAATCGTTCAGAACCGTCTTGAACGCCTCAAAGCTGAGGCCTTTGGGCCATAGCCAGATCTCGCTGCGCGCCACGCTGAAGGGATCGCTGATGGACATGCTGAACACGTAAATCAACGGATAAAGGGTGATGACGACCAGCGCCAGCACGAAAGCGCCGACAAATACGTCGAAGGATTTCTCCTGCATCGTTTTCTTCATTCTTCTCACCCTTACCACAGCGAAGTTTCGCCCGTTTTGCGTGCGATCAGGTTGGTGATCCAGACAAGGATGAGGTTGACCACAGAATTGAACATACTGATGGCCGTGGAATAGCTCCATTTGCCGTCGATGATGCCGTTTCGGTAAGCGTAGGTGGAAAGGACATCGCTTGTCTCGTAGATTCTCTCCGAGTACATCAGAATAACCTTTTCATACCCTACGGACATGATGCTGCCTACTTTCAGAATCAGCATGATGATCACCGTCGGAAGGATGCAGGGCAGTGTGATCAGGAAGATGTTTTTGACGCGATTGCTGCCGTCCACATACGCGGCCTCGTAGAGCCCGGGGTCAATCCCCGCGATGGCCGCCGTAAACACAATCGCCTCAAAACCGACGTTTTGCCACGCGCCCGAAAGCACATAGAGCGTACGGAAGTACTTCGAGATGCCCATAAAGTCCCTGGGCGTTCCGCCCATCGTGGCGATAAACTGGTTGATGATGCCGTCGTTGATGTTCAGAAAATTCGTGAGCATGCCCACAATCACGGTGATCGAAATAAAGTACGGAAGGAAGCTCAGCGTCGTCGTGAACTTGCGGAGTTTGGGGCGCCGGATTTCATTGAGCATCAGCGCAAGGAAAATCGCCAGCGGAAAGATGAAGACGATGCTGTATATACTCAGAAGCACCGTGTTGCTGATCAGCCGCCCCGCGAACGGGTAGGCGAAGAACTGCTGAAACCACCTCAGCCCCACCCACCTGACGTTTTCACCGATGAACGGCGCGCCCGCCTTATAATTCTGAAACGAGATCAGAAGGCCGAACATCGGCCAGTACTTGAAGATGAGAAAGAACGCCATTGGGATCGACATCATGACGTAGTATGGAACATCATTCCTTAATTGCGACACGCTGTAGCAACGGTCCAATCTTCGGGCGGCTTTGCTTGCCATGCGCTTCCCCCCTTTCCGCTATATATCACCGGTTTACTGCCACTTGCGCTCCTCGTCGGTAAAGTGGCGCAGCGTGTTGATCACCTGGCCGTCTTTCCAACTGCGGTCTGAAATGGCCTCTGTGGTTCCCTGAATGGTGATGTCGATGCAGCGCGGCCGGGCGCGGACGTGATCCCAGTCGATGAAGTACACGTGCGCAAATTCCCCGAGGTCGAGCTTTCCGTCCTTTATGGTAAGGGCTTCGCTGCGACCGAAAAAGACGCTGCGCAGATGGCCGTCGGTGTTCATGCTGGTGTAGTTTCCCGGTTCGTTTACGTGGCGGCCAAACTGCAAGTGGATCGGTCCGGGATGGCGGTACTGGTTTTCCTCTGAAAAATCGGGCACCAGCTTGCGCATGATATCGAGCAGGTCGTGCTGCAGAAACTCCAGGTCGAAGTCCGTCTGGTCGTGGGAGCATTCCTGAATCATGACGCTGCATGTCGTGTGGTGCGACGTGACCGTGCACGTTCCGTTGAGTACGCCCGCCTCCGCGACGATTTCCTTGATTTCCTCAGATACATCGTGGAAGGTGGGCACCCAACCCCTGGACTGGACGCGGATCTCCTTTTGAACGACCTTGTAATCCATGTGGACTCTCTCCTCGCCTGCAACTGTATTGATTGCCGATAACATTAAGAAATCACGATTCGTGATGGTTGTATACTAACACATGGAATTTTGAGTGTCAATATTATTTTCTAATTTTTTTCGATTTTCTTTTTATTGCATTTCGTATCTCTTTGTGCTATACTGGACTGCGTCAAGGCGCCGGCCTTTAGTTAACAAACGTCAAACATGTGCACACCGTTAGAATGCTTTCGCGGCGGATGGGGAATCGCCACGCAAGTAAGTTGAAGGGGGATAAAAAATGGCTGGCTCCGGCTTGAAGATCGACGCCCGCAGGGAGAAAATCCTTGAGATCCTGGCAAGGGATGGGCAGGTGTACGTAACACAGCTCAGCGAGCTGCTGAAAACCTCCGTGGTCACAATCCGGTCGGATTTGGATTCACTGGAGCAGGAGGGTCTGCTGGAGCGCATCCAGGGCGGGGCGGTACAGACCGCCTTTGGCTACTATAATCATGAGTTTCTGACAAACAAGCAGATCAACGCCGACGCGAAGCTCCGAATCGGCCAGACTGCCGCCTCGATCGTTCAGGACGGGGACACCCTCTTCATGAACGGCGGGACGACGACATACTATACGGCGCTTGCGCTCAAAAAGCGCAAGAACCTCATCGTTGTGACGAATTCGATCACTGTTGCGATCGAACTGGGCATGTACCCGACGTTTACAGTCCTGTTGCTGGGGGGAGAGATCAACCCGCATTACTCCTTTACATGCGGGACGGAAGCGCTCGACCAGTTGCGCCGCTACCGCGCGACGCACGCCATCCTGTCCGTCGACGGGATCTGCGAAAATGGCATCAGCACCGTTCACCCCGAGGAAGCGACCATCGCGAGGACAATGATCGAATGCGCCAAATCTACCATCGTCGTCGGTGATGCCAGCAAAGTCGGGAAAGAGAGCTTTATGAGCATCGGCTCACTGAAGGAAATCAGGCATTTCATCACGGAGTCTACAGCGGATCAGAAGCTGCTCGGCAAATTCGAGGCAAACGGCATTTCGCTCTCCCTCGTTTAGCACATGACGTGAAAGGAAACAGGTCAGCATGAAACGAAAGATTCGAACCCCGTTTTTTGAAATCGGTACCAAAAACTACGTCTACGGAGATGACGTTTTAGAAGCCGCCCTGCACGCGGACAGGTGCGCCGAGAAGTACGATGTGGACGTCGTTATGATCTGTCCGTATACCGAGATCCGCAGGGTTTGTGAAAACACCAAGCGGCTGCATGTGTTCGCACCCTACATGGACACGCTTCACCCTGGCCGCGGAATGGCCGATGTGCTGCCCGAGGCGCTCAAGGCGGCGGGCGCGGTGGGTGTGGTGGTCAATCACTGCGAGAGGCCCATGTCCCTGCCGCAGATCAAGGAGACCATCGACCGCGCAAAAGCGCTGGACATGTGGGTTTTCGGCTGCGCAAACTCGTTGGACGAAACCCGCGCGCTTGCACAGCTTCATCCGGACATCCTCAATCCGGAGCCCAGCGAGTTAATTGGCGGTGGTGGCGGGGTAAGCCCCACGGATTACGTGGAGACGAACATCCGCGCCATCAAGGATATCGATCCCAACATCATCGTGGAACAGGCCGCCGGCGTCTCCTCGCCCAAGGAGGTTTATGATTTTATCCGCAGCGGCTGCGAAGCCACCGGCGCCGCTTCCGGCATCTTCAAGGCGAAGGACCCGCATAGGATGATTGAGGACATGATTGCGGCCGTGCGCCAGGCAATCGACGATCTGCAAGCACAGAAATAACGGGAGGTTCCACATGGTATACGCGGAGAAAATCCAGGTGATGTCCAACCAGGGCGTTGCGACTTTTCACAATGTCACCGAACAGGTGCGGGAAGCGGTCAAAAAATCTGGCGTCCGAACCGGGACGGTCACCGTTTATTCTCACCACACGACCTGCTGCGTCATTACGCAGGAATGCGCGTTTGACCTGTCCATGACCGGGCTCGAAACGCTGCAGCAGGACTTCGTCGATTTTTTTGAAAGTACGATGCCCACCCAGAGCCGGGAAGGAATGTATCTCCATCCCGGCCCCAAAGCGATCGAGTTCGCGGCCGAGCACGGCGAAGACCTGCGCGGCTGCCACAACACGGACGCACACCTCCGCTCTGCGCTTGTCGGCCGGAGCGAGGTAATCGCCATACTCGATGGCGAACCCGACCTGGGGGATTTTGGCTTCGTGTACTTTATTGATTTTGACAAGACGCGGGCGCGGCGGCGTACGGTGGACGTCATCGTCATGGGAGAATAGAAATCGCGAGGCCCATATCGAACAAAACCCGGTGCTACCGCCCGGAAAAGGACAATCACCATGAATAACGAATCCCTTCAGGCGGCAAAATCCGCCTTTCAAATCGAAGCGGAAGCGATCGCCTTGATGCCTGAAAAAATGGATTGGCAGGCTTTCGGGAAGGCCGTCAAGGCGCTTCACGCCGCAGCGCGCATTGGCGCCAGCGGCTGCGGGCATAGCGGCATCGCGTGCCAGCACTTCGCGCACTTGATGTGCTGCATCGAACGCCCGGCCCGCTTTCTTTCGCCGGCCGAGGCCGTTCACGGCGGTTCCGGGTTTCTAAAGCCCGGCGATGCGATGCTGCTCGCCTCCCGTGGCGGCAAGACGGCAGAACTGGTGCCCATTCTGGATATCTGCAAGAAAAAGGGCGTCGTCGTAATTGTCGTTACCGAAAATTCGTCGTCACCGCTCGCAAGCGGCGCGGATATTGTGCTTCCCATGTCCGTCACCCGCGAATGTGACCGCTTCAACTGCCAGGGTACCACCAGCAACGCCGTTCTCAACGCGATCTTTGACGCGCTTCAAACCGCGCTGATCGAGGAGACAGGATACCGAATCGAGCAGTTCGCCCAGGTCCATCCCGGCGGCGCGGTTGGCGAGCGGCTCAACGGGCAGAACCTCGCAGAGGTCTCCCAATAACCACGGATCCGTAATGACCCTCCGGATTTTGCGGTGTCCCCCGAAAAGAAAACCAGCAGTCTCGAACGCCTTCAAGTCGGATGGACACATGAGCCGCGCTTACCGGACAATGATCGTATCCCCAACGGCATGAAACCCCGGCCATTGCTCAGTTTCAGCGTCTCGTCTGAATTGACCCTTATTTCGGCCAGGACAAGGCTCCCCTCTGCCCATTCCATATCGACGGTGCAGCCTCCCCCCGAGCCCTGCGTCCATAAACACGTCCGTTCTTCCATGAGAAGGCAGGGCGGGCAGCAAGCGCAAAAAGCCTTCGTGGCTCTGTAGAAGCATCTCCGAGATGCCGGAAGTCACACCGAAGTTGCCGTCGGTCTGGATGGGCGGGTGGTTGTCCAGCTGGTTCATAACCGTGGAATTCTGAAGAAGCCGTTGCACTTCACTCCCACCATCTCACCGTCCAGAAGGCGCACCCAGAAGTGGATGATCCATGCGCGGCTGCATACGGCTACCCGCGCCGTACATCTTTAGCGACTTCGCGCCCACGCGGCACCATGCACTTGAGATGGTCAAGCAGCGGCAAAAGCGCCTCGGACAGCGCGCAGCACTCCGCGGGCCAGCAATTCATCTGGGTATTGATGTTGATGGTGTACTTCGAATCCCACGGGGGTGCATAGCTCTTTCCAGATGCCCTGCCGGTTTGCCGGCAGGCTTTACGGGCATGATGGACGCGGCCAGCAAATCGCGGCCGAAGGCAGACTGGCGCCCGCAAGGCTGAGATCATACTCTCCTCCCTGCTCGCCGTGCAGCCGCTGGTCACGGGGCTGCACGGCCAGTGCATCGTCCTCTTCAAGCCGAAGAAAGCAGGTCGCCATGATCGGCCAGAAGTCTTTCAAATGTACCCCCTTCAGCGCTTCATACCCCAAGACTTCCGCTGCATCCAGACGCTCGACTGCCTGCTTCCGAAAGCCTTCGCCCTCACGGAACAAGGTGGCAGAAGTGACATACAGCAAGCGCCCTCCCGACACGCGCAGCATGTCGCCGACGATACGCGCGCCTTCTCTGGCGGCCCGCACTGCACAGAGCAATTCCACCGTTTAGCAGTACTTCAAGCGGCGTCCCCATCGCATCCGCCAGCCCGGATCAGGGTGAGTGGTGGTGCTGCTCGCACCCCTTTCTCGATATGCAGGACTTCCGAGTGGCGGATCCCCGCTTTTTGAGAGAACGCCCTGATGGACAGAGCGTTTGCATGCCTGTGTTTTTTCAGCATATCACCGAGCATCCTAATCGCTTCAGTCATTTTCGATACTCCAGTCGTTCCGGTCGTGGGACAGGTAGATCTGGCGGCCCCCAATCATGCAGTCGCCCCCCATCCCTCACCCACCGACTTTGATCGACGTCGCTGCAGGACATTGGTGATCCGGTCGATGATGCCGGGATCGCCGTCCTCGGTCTTAAACCTGATCGGGATGATCTTTCCGCCGATCCGCAGCCACAGCGCCCCTTCCCATAACTTTTGTACGGGTTCTCGCACCTTCACCCCATCAATTATCGCAGCCCGCGCAGAACGGTACGGGATGGATGGCGTACTCTTCCTTGGGGTTAATCGCCGCGTACCGGCGGTCTTGGAGTACAATGCCGTACTGCGGTACCCGTTCCTGAACCGATATCGGAGCCCGTCAATTCTGGCCCAGCCCGACAGGTTCACGTCGGGTGTGAAGAAGGATTATTAAAAATGCATGCTTTCCCTTCAAGAGATCGAATACGCAATGGAGGAACTGTCCGAGTGCGTCCGAAAGCTCTTTTCCAGCAATATTGAAAATATGCTGCCGTACAAAGCAGCACTGGTATACACTGCGGCGAGCAACGAGCATTCTCTGTTCTGATCGGTGCTGCCGCACCTGGCATAACAGAGTAAATGTGGGGAGCAGCGAATCGGGACCACGAGAATAAAGAAAACCCTTGAAACTCTTGTGTTTCAAGGGTCAAGGCATCGAAAAACCCCATGGTTTTTTCGATGCGAAGGAAGGAATCCTGCGTGCGCCTGAAATCCTCACGGATTTCCGAGCGGCGCACTGACCCAAGGTATAGATAGCGCCACCAATATGCGTACTGGTGGCGCTATCCCGTTC
>JAEZTD010000278.1 GCA_023443705.1 Bacillota bacterium
TGGATATCTTGATATCGACGAACCCACGCAGCACTTTGGCCCCGCCACCAAGTACGCCGTGCAGCTGTTCCAGCGCCAACACAACTTGCAGCAGGACGGCTGGGCAGGGGCACAGACGTTGGCGCTCATCTTTTCTGACGAGGCGCAGAAGTACACGCTGCTCGAAGGCACCAGCGGTACGGATGTGGACAACTTCCAGCGCCAGCTAAAAGCGCTCGGCTACCTTTCCAAGATCACCGGCTATTACGGCACGGAGACCATCGAAGCCGTCAAGGCCTTCCAGAAGGAAAACGGCCTCTCTGCAGACGGCAAGGCCGGGCAGAAGACGTTTGACATGATCAACTCCGACGACGCGAAGCAAAGCCCAACCTTAGCCAAGCAGGCGCGGAGCAAGGCCAATATCGACACGATGATCGCGACCGCCAAGAAGCAGCTGGGCGATAAGTATATCCTCGGCAACGAAGGCCCGAACTCTTTTGACTGCTCCGGCCTTGTGTATTACTGCCTGAAGGAAGCGGGCTCCAACCGCAGAAGGCTCAACGCGGCCGGGTATTCCAAAGTCAGCGACTGGCAGAATATCAAGAGCTACTCGGATCTCAAAAAGGGCGACCTGATCTTCTTCTACAACAACTCCAAGAGCAAGATCGGGCATGTGGGCATCTACATCGGCGGCGGCGAAATGGTGGACGCATCCTCCGCAAACGGCAAGGTGGTGCGCCGCTCCATCAATACGTCCTACTGGAAGAGCCATTTTGTCAACGCCCGGAGGCCTTGGTAACCTGAACATCCCGTTTTTCACGCGGCGGAAGTATGCGCTTCCGCCGCGATCCTGCGTTTTTCGTTAGAAGGACGGGTGCGCTCAGGGCGCCTGCCGTCCTTTTTCAAAGCGTTTCCTTCAGGAAATATTTTCCACGCAATCCGTTTTTTCCTGACAGGGAAGCCGTATTGCAGGCGAACGGAGGCGCTGTAGGCCGCCGGCAGCTCGAAAACAACGGGCCAAAAATGCTCACGGGTGACGACGCCCCGGTTTCTACATCAAGTATTTTGTAAAGGATATGGATATCGCGCTTGATGCATCCGGAGGAAGGCAGTATCATGCTGCCGGTGCTGAGAATTGTGACCGCCATGTACAGCGCGCTTTGTGACGAAGGACTAGAAGCGCTTGGCACGCAGGCGCTGATAAGGTATTATGAAAACGCAACCAACGGATTATCCAAAGGCTTCGGCCTTTCCGGTTTTCCGTTTCATAAGGAGGAACGCGCATGAGAAGAGGCCGCAAAGGGCGGCAAACCCGCCGCGGAGTTACCGTAAACTGGAGACGCTTTCTGTTGTTTTTGATTTTGCTCTGCGCAATCGTTGCGGTTGTGCTCATCGGCATACAGCTTTTGACGGGCGGGGAAGGTCCGCTTGATAATGTACTGCCCATCAAGCCTCCGTCAGCTTCTCCCGGCAGCAGCGACGTTTTGCCGGAAGCGTCCCCCTCGCCTACCCCCGTGCCGACCTTGTCGCCGGACCTTGCGATCTCGCCCGTGGAGGAGGCCAATCCCGCGAACTTTGGCTTTACGACCGGCCTCTTGATCGGCGGCCAGGAAACCAATACGTTTGACCGGGGCGAGGACATGCGCTTTGGCGACGACGCCTCCTTTACAACGCTGCCCGGCATTCTCACGTTCGGCGGCAACAACTACCGCAACACCTTCACCTACGGCACGCAGAACGTGGTGGAAAAATCCTTTACCCGCGTATGGGACAAGAGCATCGGCTCGCTCAACACCTCCATGGGCACCTGGACGGGCACCGGCTGGACGGGCATGCCCGTGATTGTGGAGTGGCCCGCCGAAACCCGCAAGGTATTGGGCATATACGATGAATTCAAGAACAAGGACGGGTTTGTCGAAGTCATCTACACGACGATGGACGGCAATATCTACTTCCTGGAGCTTGAAAGCGGCAAGCCCACGCGCGACCCGCTCAAGCTCGGCGTGGTGACAAAGGGCACGGCCTCGCTCGATCCGCGCGGCTATCCGCTGCTCTATACCGGCCAGGGCATCACCAGCACCGAGGACGGGGTTTCCGGCGCATGGTTCCGCATCATCGACCTCATCCAAAATAAGGTGGTCTGGAAGTTTGGCGGCAAGGACCCGTTCTCCTACCGCGGCTGGCAGGCCTATGACTCCAGCCCGCTTGTCAACGCCGCGACGGATACCATCATCGTTCCCGGCGAGAACGGCATCTTCAACACCTTTAAGCTCAACGCAAGCTTCGACGCGTCAGCGGGCACCGTTTCCGTCAACCCCGGCGATCGGCAGAAATACCGCTACAAGGGCGACGGCTACGGCTTTGCTGAAGAGGACAACAAGCGCTGGCTTGGCATTGAAAACTCGGTTGCCGCCTTCCGCAACTACGCGTTCTTTACGGACAACGGCGGCAGGCTCCAGTGCCTGGACCTCAACACCTTAAAGCTGCAGTACGTGGTGGACGTCACGGACGACAGCGATACCTCCCTTGTCATTGAAGAGGACGTCAAGAACCAGACCTTCTATCTCTATACCGCAAACGAGGTAGACAAGCAATCCGGCGCAAAGGCGGCGGGCA
This sequence comes from Bacillota bacterium, assembly GCA_023443705.1. Taxonomy (GTDB): domain Bacteria; phylum Bacillota; class Clostridia; order Christensenellales; family Aristaeellaceae; genus JAEZHK01. The sequence goes on from JAEZTD010000278.1 coordinate 2,596, forward strand.
AGGGCAAGAGCTACCACCGCAAGATCGACGGACTGACCGGCAAGGTCATTTGGGAAAAGGAATGGGAGGCGCGCTTTGGCAACACCTCCAGCAACGGCGGCACGCTCACAACGCCGCATGTGGGCCGCGGCAACATCAGCGATCTTGTGATCTACAACGCCACGCTCGTCCCCGTGACTTATACCCAGGATGGCGAAACGAAGACAGGCAACGGCGGCAGGCTGGTTGCCTACGACAAGGAAACCGGCGAAGAGATATGGCGCTATGAGCAGTACCGCGATTACTGGAGCTCCCCTGTTGTCATCTATGACAAGGACGAAAACGCCTATGTGATCCAATGCGACCGCAACGGTATGATGCGCATGCACGACGCGCGCACCGGCAAGGTGCTCACCGAGATCGATATGGGTTCCCGCATCGAGTCTACCCCCGCCGTGTTCGGCGATTATCTGGTGGTGGGGACACGCGGTGTCTCCGGTTCCGGCGACAGCCCGAAGATCATCGGCATCAAAATCAGCTAAGAAACAATTCAACATAAAAAGCGGAGGAATTTCCTCCGCTTTTTATATCGCTTTCTTTTGGTACTTTTCTTTCGTGGAAAGAAAAGTACCGTATCCTTATTCCATCCC
>JAEZTD010000374.1 GCA_023443705.1 Bacillota bacterium
ACAGTACAGTATAGGAAGCGTTGTCCAGAACTTTTGTAAGAACAACAGCACCGACAATCAGGATGACGGCGGAGATGGCGAGTGCCATTTTTCTTCCGTTGCTCATCTTCTGAAAGTAAGCGCTGAGATTCTTTGTGAGTCCTGAAATCGATACGTCCATGCTGCCCCTCTACATCTCAAGAATAGCCATCGGCGGCCCGCTTTCGCCTAGAGGGTAATGCGCATTATTTCGTTGTAGGCGTCCAGCGCCTTGTTGCGCACCGTCACCATCGTCTGGACGGCCAAATCGGCCTTGGCGGCATTGATGGTGATTGAATGCAGCGCGTCGGTGTTGCCGGTGGCGAGTTTGATCACGTCGTCCCGGACAGTCGACTGTGTATCTGCGATCTGGGAGACCGAATTCTTAAGCATATTCTCAAAGGATACCGCGCCGGTGGATAGCGGCGAAGTGCGCTCGACACCCGGCACGCTGCCGGTGATTTGCGCAAAGCGAATGGGATCAATCGTCATGCCGACACCTCGGTTCTGCCGTTATTTTCCGATCTCCAGAGCCCTTGAGGCCATGTCCTTCATGGCGTTGAAGGCGGTAATATTGGCCTCGTAGTGTCTGGAGGCGCTCATCATGTCCACCATTTCCTCGGTGGTGTCCACGTTGGGGAATTCGACGTAGCCGTCCTCGTTGGCATCGGGGTGGCTGGGGTCGTACTCCACCTTGAAGTCGTCGTTGTCGTCCGCGACTTCCGTGACGCGCACGCCGCCGGGCGCACTGCCCGATGCGCTGCGAAGCGCCTGAGCGAAGGTGCCCGTGGAACCTATCTCAGAAAGAAGCACCAGTTTGCGCCGGTAAGCGCCGCCTTCCTCGGTGCGCGTGGTATCGGCGTTGGCTAGGTTCTGGGCCACGATCTCCATCCGGTACTTCTGCGCTGTCAGGCCGGAGCCGCTGATGTTCAGGGAATCAAGAAAGCCCATCGCTAACCACGCCCCTCTGTCACGACGTATTTCATCCGGCTGATCTGGGAGGACATTGAGTTGACGAGGTAGTTGTACTCGATCAGCGCCCTGACCATTTCGACGCTCTCCTTGTCCTGATCGACGTTGTTGCCGTCCTCACGGGCGGTGGTGCCCTCCTGGCGGACGACCTGCGGCTGCGTCCGGTCCAACGCATTCAGAATGGAATGGTCACTTTTGCCATCCCCAGACAGGCGCCGTTCCAGCAACGATTCGAACTCAAGAGATTTGCTCTTGTAACCGGGCGTCGCCGCATTGGCGAGGTTTCCGGCGATCACCTGCTGCCTCATCCATACGGCATCCAGCTTCTTTTCGAGAAGCTCCATGCTGGCGTTGTTCAGAAAATCGCTCATGTCGTACCCCTCTCCGCACAAGTCGACGGGAAACACCGGCTGTGGATAACCTGTGTCGAAACCTGTGGATAATTGTGGCCCGCTAGTTAAGTATACTGGAATCCGACCAACTGTCAATAGATTTTTTGCCAGATTACGACAATTCTCATTTTTTCACTAAACTTTCGCGCCCAACCGTCGAAATATAGCTAGATTTTTTAGAATTCGGTGCATCCAATCATATTTTGTAACCGGCTGATCTTGCGCTAACAAGAAATCGGATACTGCCGATATAGTAATTAAGCAGCACTCGCGACAGAAACCGGCACGGTTTGGAAGTGCCGGTTTCTTTTCTTATCGCGGGAAAAAGGATACAGGAGGACTTCGGAAAATTGAAAACCATGAAACTTTCTTCCAAACTGATGTTCGCAATTACTGCGGTCGTTGCCATCCTTCTAATCGCGGCGTTTGGCTTCCTCTATCTGGACGGACAGCAGCGCGACCTGAAGAATGCGCAGTTCAGCGCCGAGGCGCTCGCAAGGCAGAGCGGCGCTCAGATTGAAAACCGGCTGCTTCCTGCGCTGCACGCAACCCGGGCGCTAGCCGCCGCGCTGGGGGGATTTCAGGATTATCCGGTGGAAGTGCGCCGCGGTGTCGCCAACTCGATGATTAAAAAGCTGACGGAAGACAGCCGTGACATCCTTGGCGCATGGGCTGTTTTTGAGCCCAACGCGCTGGACGGGCTGGACGCCCAGTACGTGGGCCAGCAGGGCCATGGGTTCGACGGCAGCTTCGATTCCTACTGGGTATGGGAAAACGGCGCCGTGACACAGGTCATGATCGCTGGGGAGTCGAGGCCCAACGACTACTATCAGATCGCCTTTGCCAGCGGAGAGGACACGGTGCTGGAGCCTTATGTGGATACGGATACCGGCAAAGCCATCACGATGACCTCTTTCGCCGTCCCGATCCGGGACAATAAAGGCGCCGTAGTGGGTGTGGCCGGCGTGGATCTTTCATTGGAACAGCTGGGTGCGCTGAAGTCTGATAAGGGCGATTACGAAACGGCGGGTTTTGCGCTCTTGTCCAACGCGGGCACGTTCCTCGTCCATCCCGACGCGGCGTTGATCGGCACGAACCTGGCCGAGGGCGCTCTCGGCCGGGGCGACGCCGAGAAGATGCTGCGGGCAATCAAGGACGGAGAGATCTTTGCTGTTGAAGGTGAAACCGCGCTCACCGGTGGCGTCCAGAGCCTGATCACCTTTGTGCCCGTTCGTTTGGGCGATACCAGTACGCCCTGGTCGGTCGAGGTGGCGATCGCCGAGCGCGAGGTTATGGCCGAATCGACAAAGAGCGCGATCGTGATGATCGCGGCGTTTGCGCTGACGATTCTCGCCATCTTCGCCGCCATTTGGATTTCGGTCAGGCGGATCATCAACCGGCGGCTGAGGCAGCTGGTTGAAATCGCCGGGCGGCAGGCGCAGGGCGACTTTTCCGAGGCGATCACGACCCCTTATGCTGACGAGCTGGGCATGCTCTTCCGCTCGCTGGGGGACGTCAACGACAACATGAACGGCCTCCTGGCAAACCTGCGAAGCGCGGCCGAGCAGGTGGATTCGGGGTCCCGACAGATATCCGATTCCTCCGTCGCGCTGGCGCAGGGTGCGACCGAGCAGGCCAGCTCCATTGAAGAACTGACCGCTTCGATGGAGCAGATCTCCGCGCAGACCCAGGTCAACGCGGACAATGCGGCGGCGGCCAACCACCTGGCGGAGAAGGCAAAGGAAGACGCCGAGAGCGGCAATGGGCAGATGGAAAAACTGCTTGCCGCGATGGAAGACATCAACGCCTCCTCGAAGGGCATCTCCGGCATCATCAAGGTGATCGACGACATCGCGTTCCAGACCAACATTCTGTCGCTCAACGCCGCGGTGGAAGCCGCGCGGGCAGGCGAACACGGCAAGGGCTTCGCCGTGGTGGCGGAGGAGGTCCGGTCCCTCGCGGCCAAGTCCTCCCAGGCGGCGGGAGAGATCACCCGGCTGATTCAAGAATCAATCAGCAAAGTCTCAGCCGGCGGCAGGATCGCCGACGAGACCGCACGGGCGCTGAAAAACATCGTTGAAGAAGTCGAAGGCGCGGCGAAGCTGGTGGGCGGCATCTCCGTCGCGTCCAGCGAACAGGCGGCGGGCATCGCGCAAATCAATCAGGGCATCCTGCAGGTATCACAGGTGGTGCAGTCCAATTCCGCCACTTCCCAACAGACCGCCGCCGCCAGCGAGGAATTGACCGGCCAGGCCGAAAACCTGATGCGCCAGGCCGCCCAGTTCAAACTGCGAGAAGGCACGGAGGGCGCCAGGAGCGGTTTGCGCGCCTAGGCTTCGTGAATGATCCACAGGTGTTTCGGCGTGCCACCGAACCCCGCATCCCCTCGTTTTGCCGCGCCCCGGACGGTTTAAATAGGAAGTGCGCCGGATCCGGCGTGCGGCTCACGGAGCCGCGGGGATAATTTGTGTGCGGGAGGCGCAGGATGGAAGGGAAGATTGTCGATCTTGACAGGGCGGTGTACCAGCTTTGCGCCTCGGACCCCGCCATTGCGGGGATCCTTGCTGAAGCCGGGTTCCGGGAAGTGGTCAACCCGGGCATGCTGACCACCGCGGGCCGGTTCATGACCATTCCGAAGGGCGCGGCATTGAAGGGCATCGACATGGAGCGCGTGCGGCGGGTTTTCGCCGCCCACGGCTACGCTATAAAGGAGGGTTCCTGATGAGCGGGGAGATCAACAACCGGGCGTATCGGCAGAAGGTGCTCAAGGAACTGATCGAGCGCCTGCACGCGGGGGAAAGCGTGGACGAGGTCAAGGGGCGTTTCAGCGAGGTGTTTGACGGCGTTTCGGCGGAGGAGATCGCCCAAGCGGAACAGGCGTTGATCGCCGGCGGGCTGCCGGTGTCCGAAGTGCAGCGGCTGTGCGACGTTCACGCGGAAGTGTTCAAGGGCTCCATTGAGGAGATCCACGCCGCCGCGCCTCAGTACGCGCCGGGGCATCCTGCGGACACGCTCAAGCGCGAGAACCGCGCCATCGAATCGCTGGCGGGGGAGATTCGCCAGCAGCTTCTGATGCGGTCGCTGGGCGGTCCCGGTGCGAAGTTCGGGGAACTGCTGAAGCGCCTAAAAGAAATCGACCGCCACTACCTCAAGAAGGAGAACTTCTTCTTCCCCTACATGGAGAAGTACGGCATCACAGCGCCGCCCAAGGTGATGTGGGGCGTGGACGACGAGATCCGCGCGGAGATCAAGGCGGTGCTGGAGCTTTACGACACGGCGGAAGGCGCGCCGCGTGAAAAAATTGAGGCGCTTCTGGGCAGGATACAGGAGATGGTCTTCAAGGAAGAGAACATCATGCTGCCGATGCTCCTTGAAAACCTGACGCTGGACGAATGGAAGCGCATTGCGGAAGAAGAAGGGGAGTTCGGCTACTGTCTGATCGATCCGCCGCCCGCATGGTCGCCGGCGAAAGGCGAGAATTTGACCGAAAGTGAACCGCAGGCAGCGGCGGGCGAGGTTCGTCTGCCCACCGGCGTTCTCAGGGTGGAGGAACTGACCCGGGTTCTGGACGCGCTGCCGGTGGACATCACCTTTGTTGGTGCGGACGATACCGTGCGCTACTTCTCTCAGGGCGCCGAGCGCGTATTTCCGCGGACGAAGGCGGTCATCGGCCGCAAGGTGTCCAACTGCCACCCGCCCGCCAGCGTCCACATCGTGGAAAAGCTGGTGGAGGATTTCAAAGCCGGGCGCAAGGACAGCGAGGACTTCTGGATCCATATGGGCGAAAAGTACGTGCTCATCCGGTACTTTGCCGTCCGGAGCGAGGGAGGGGTGTATTTGGGCGTATTGGAAGTGACCCAGGACATACGCCCCATTCAGGCCGTCACCGGCGAAAAGAGGCTGGTTTCGGAATGACGCGGGAGCTACCGGCTCTGTCCGGCGGGCGGACGGAAGGGAAAAAGAGGGAGGGGCGACCATGAAGGCGATGCTTGACAGGGGCGGCTGCATTGGATGCGGGCTGTGCGCGGACACCTGTCCGGAGGTGTTCCGCATGGCGGAGGATGACCTGGCGGAGGTCATCCGGGAGGATGTCCCGGATGACCTTGAGGACAAGGCCGAGGAGGCCCGGGACAACTGCCCGGTCTCGGTCATTTCGCTGGAATAGCGCATGAAAATGGCGGCGGTACTGGGAAGTGCCGCCGCCTTTTTCGTCGTCAAAGATCCGAAGGGCGTCATTTGCTTCGGCGTACGGGCTTATACGGAACGGGACAACGCTGCCGGTACGGGTTACTGGTGGCGGCTACCGGGTCAGCGCGCCGACGACGGCGTGGGGCACATAGGGCGTTTCGAGGCGGGCGATTTCGTCGTCCGTCAGGACGAAATCCACCGCGCCCACCGCGTCTTCCAGGTGTTCGATCTTCGTCGCGCCGACCACCGGCGCGGCCAGCATTTTTTTCTGCAGCAGCCACGCAAGCGCCACCTGCGTCATCGTGACGCCGCGCTCTCCGGCGATCGTCTGCACGCATTCCACGATGGGCCTGTCCGAAGCCTCCGTTGCGCCGTACTTGGACTTTGCGGTTTCGTCGGTCTCTGCGCGCAGCGAAGTCTGGTTGACGGGACGGGCGAGCCGGCCGGCTGCCAGCGGGCTGTAGGG
>JAEZTD010000383.1 GCA_023443705.1 Bacillota bacterium
GCTCGAGTGCCAGGCGCTTGAGATCGACATTGCCCTCGTAGACGACGAGCTCTCCGGTGCGCAGCAGCGCAACCTGGAGGAAGTTCTGGGCGTGCGCGTGGTCGACCGCACCGCGCTGATCCTCGACATCTTCGCCCGCCGGGCGGAGAGCCGCGAGGGCAAACTGCAGGTGGAACTGGCGCAGCTCAAATACCGCCTTCCGCGTCTGACCGGCCTCGGCACGGTGCTTTCGCGCCCCGGCGGCGGCATCGGCACCCGCGGCCCCGGCGAGACGCAGCTCGAAGTGGACCGCCGCCGCATCAGAAGGCGGATCGACGACCTGACCGCGGAGCTTCGGGAACTCTCCCGCCAGCGGGACGCCCGCAGGGCCCGCCGCAAGAAGACCGAGCAGACGGTGGTGGCGCTGGTGGGCTACACCAACGCGGGCAAGTCCACGCTTCTAAATGCCCTCTCCGGCGCGAACGTGCTGGTGGAGGACAAGCTCTTCGCAACCCTCGACCCCGTCATGCGCAAGCTCCCGCTGCCGGAGGGCGGCGAGTGCCTGTTGGTTGACACCGTCGGCTTCATCCGGAAGCTCCCCCACCAGCTGGTGGAGGCCTTCCACTCCACGCTGGAGGAAGCCCGCTACGCAGACCTTCTGGTGGTCGTCAGCGACCTTTCGTCCCCCCAGTATACAGAGCAGCGCCAGACGGTATTGGACGTGCTCGCCACCCTCGGCGCGGGCGATAAGCCGATGATCGAGGCCCTCAACAAGGCCGACGTGGCCGCCGACATCGGCGAGATCGAACCCCCGGACGCCATCGTCATCTCCGCCGCCACCGGCGCGGGGCTTAATAGGCTGGTTGCAGAAATCGCAAAGCGCGTGCAGAAGATGCGCGCCCGGGTGGAGCTGGTCATCCCCTACGACAGGGGTTCGGCGCTGAGCCTTCTGCACAAGGAAGGGCAGATATTGGAAGAGGAGTACCTCGCCGAAGGTACCCGCGTCGTGGCCATGCTGGACGGCGCGCTGCACCAGCGGGCGCTTAAATTGATGAAATAAAAAAGACATGCCGAACCACGCCGAAGTTTAGCGAACCCTTCGGAGGACTTTATGCGCAGGAACACGCACGGGGTTTTGATGGCGCTCCTGGCGGCGGTGCTCTTCGGCCTGAACGCGCCGGCGTCGAAGCTGCTGCTTTCAGAACTCTCCGCTCCATTCATGGCCTCGCTCCTTTACCTGGGGGCGGGGTTTGGCATGTTTGCCGTCCGCATGGTGCAAGCTGCCGGAAAAGGCGTCCGGCGCGAGGCCGGGATCACAAAAAGAGAACTGCCCTATGTCGCCGGGATGATCCTCCTCGACGTTGCGGCGCCGATCCTTCTTTTAATCGGCCTCGGCAGAACCACATCGGCGAACGCCTCCCTTTTGAACAACTTTGAAATCGTGGCCACATCGCTGATCGCGCTCCTCGTTTTTCACGAGCACGTGGGGCGGCGGATGTGGGTCGCCATCGGCCTGATCACGCTGTCCGGCCTGATCCTGACCTTTGAAGGCACGGACGGCCTTTCGTTCTCGCCCGGTTCCGGCTTCATTCTCCTCGCCTGTGTCGCTTGGGGCTTTGAGAACAACCTGACGCGAATGCTGTCCTCCAAAGACCCCGTGGAGATCGTCGTGATCAAAGGGCTTGGCTCCGGCGCGATTTCGATGGCGATCGCGCTTTTGTCGGGGCAGGCCGGCGCGCAGGTGCCCCACGCGCTGGCGGCGCTGGCGCTGGGCTTTGTATCCTATGGCCTGAGCATCTACTTCTACGTGGTGGCACAGCGGGAACTGGGCGCGGCGCGAACCAGCGCCTATTACGCGGCCGCCCCATTTGTCGGGGTGCTGTTCTCCGTGATGCTCTTCGGCCAGCGCTTCAGCGCATCGTTCCTCGCCGCCGTTTCCGTGATGCTCGCGGGTGCGTTCTTCGCGGTTTCCGAGCGCCATAACCACCGGCACATCCACGAAACCGTCACCCATGAGCACCGACACAACCACGGCGACGGCCATCACAACCACGAACACAGCCAACCTGTTTCCGGTGAGCACAGCCACCCCCACGACCATGCGCGGCTGACGCATGCCCACGGGCACGCCCCGGACATCCACCACACCCATTCACACCCGTCCGACGCATAAGACGCATACCGTCGAATCCCCGGGAGGGAAAGGTTCGCGTTACCGCGCATGCGCCAGAGCGGCCTATCGGATCGAAGAAACGCGAGGGGTTATCATGGGCCCAAAAATCTATGAATTTGACGCCGTTATCCGGAAGGTCCCCGACCTGGACGGCGCATACGTCGAAATACCCTTCGACGTGAAGGCGAAGTTCGGCGTGGGCCGGGTGCCCGTCCACGCGACCTTTGACGGCGAGCCCTACGATGGGCAGCTCGTCCGCATGGGCACACCCTGCCACATCATCGGCATCCGTAAAGACATCCGCTCAAAGATAAATAAGCAGCCCGGCGATGTCGTGCATGTCAGACTGGCAGCGCGCGGGTAGTATCGCTTGCCCTTCGTCCCCGCCGAACGCCGCCAAAAATAAATAGCGGTCCCCTCGTCGACCGCTCATACCAAGTAGGAAAATTAATTCTTCCAAAGGGCCGAGAGATTTTCGATTGAGAACAAGGAGCGAGAGCAAGGAAACCCTTCGGGATACGCCTTCGGCGTGAAATGCAGCGCTATTTTGAGCGGAAGGCGACACAGTTCTCGGCGAAAAGATCCAGTCCGACGATGAATAATCTTTCGGATTGGTATCAGCCCATCCTCAAAGTCCCCCGAAGTTTTCATCGTGCCGGCGGCGTGTATGCCGGGCACGGGATAGCGCCACCAGTACTGAGCCTGGTGGCGCTGTTCGTACCTTTGGTCAGTGCGCCGCCCGGAAATTCCAGGGAATTTCAGGCGCACGCAGTTTTTCCCTTCGCAGCGAAAGCCGAAGGGTTTTTCGCTGCCTTGCACGTTTATGGATTACTTCCGCCCGTAGACCGGCCCAAAGTTCTGGCAGGCGCGGTAGTCGGCGCCCTCGCGGTCCTTCGTGCCGAAGGCGTTCCAGGCGCTGGGCCGGAAGATCTTGTCGTCCGACACGTTGTGCATGGACACCGGGATGCGCAGCATCGAGCACAGCGTGAGGATGTCCGCGCCGATGTGGCCGTAGTTGAAGGAGCCGTGGTTGGCGCCCCAGTTGTTCATGACCGAGTAGACGTCCGTGAAGGCGTCCGCGCCGGTCAGCCGCGGCACGAACCAGGTGGTGGGCCAGGTGGGGTCGGTGCGCTCGTCCAGCGTCTTGTGGACGTGTGCGGGCAGTTCCACGGACCAGCCCTCGGCCAGCTGCATGACCGGGCCGAGCCCGTCCACGAGGTTGAGCCGCATCATGGTCACGGGCATGCCGCCCTTGGTCACAAGGTGGCTGGAGTATCCGCCGCCGCGGAAGTAGCCCAGGTCGGCGTAGCAGTACTCGGTAGCGTCGAGGCAGGCCGCCGCTTCCTCGGGCGTGATCTCCCACCAGGGTTTCATGGCGGGCTTGCCCTCCGCGTCCTTGCACTCGCCGCAGGCGTCGAGGCACACGGCGCCGGAGTTGATCAGGTGGATGACGCCGTCCTTGGCATCGCCCTCCGGCTTCCAGCCGGTGACGCGCTCGATGGCCTCGGGGCTCCAGTAGGTGCGCACGTCGGCGAAGGCGGACGCGGTGCAGGACACGAGCTTGCCGAACAGCATCGCAAGGCCGTTCAGGTGGTCGTTTTCGGTGGCCACCGGCAGCGGCTCGCGGATGCCGTTCCAGTCAAAGCTGGAGGACAGGATGGACTCCAGGAAATCGCCGTTCGGGAAGTGGTCGTTCCACTGGCGCTGGCCCTGGAAGCCGGACAGGATCGCGTTGTGGCCGACAGCCTCTTCCTCGAAACCCAGCTCCGCAAGGCGCGGGTTGCCGATCATCATGTCGCGGGCGATCATGGTCATCTTGATGTTGGTATCGAGCGCCCACTCCTTGTAGTCGGGGGTATGTTGCTCGGCCGCCGGGTTCTTGTCCCAGCCCAGCGTAACGTTTTCCTTGACCCAGGCCTTCGCCTTTTCAAATTCAACCGGATCGAAGATGCCCTCTTCCCAGCGGCGGATGAATTCAGACGAGTCCACCGATTCGCTGCGCATGCCCAGCCACTTTTCAAGCAGCTCCGGGTTCACGATGGAGCCGGCGATGCCCATCGAGGTACCGCCCATCGAAAGGTAGCTCTTGCCGCGCATCGTGGCCATCGCAAGGCCGGCGCGGGCGAAGCGGAGCAGCTTCTCGCCCACATCGTCGGGAATCTTGTCGGAGTCCCTGCCGTCCATGACGTCGTGGCCGTAGATGCCGAACGCCGGCACGCCCTTCTGGCTGTGGGCCGCAAGAACCGCCGCCAGGTACACCGCGCCGGGGCGCTCGGTGCCGTTGAAGCCCCAGATCGCCTTGGGGGTCAGCGGGTCCATGTCCATCGTCTCGGAGCCGTAGCACCAGCAGGGGGTGACGGTGATGGAGACGCCCACGTTTTCACGGGCGAACTTGTCTTGGCAGGCGGCGGCCTCCGCGACGCGGCCGATGGTGGTGTCCGCGATCACGCACTCCACCGGAACCCCACAGGGGTGGCGCAGGTTCTTCGTCAGAAAATCTGCGGCGGCCTTGGCGAGGGTCATGGTCTGATCCTCCAGGCTTTCGCGCACACCGCGGCGACGGCCGTCGATGCAGGGGCGGATACCGATCTTGGGCAGCGCGCCCACGTAGTGGTTGACCGGTTTGTTCATCGGAAATGCGCTGGGATTCGCCATACTATTTACCTCCTGGAAGCGCGCCGTTGCGCGTTAAAATTCACCGCCTTCTATTATAGCCCATTCCGGCGGATTTCGCAATCGGACTATTTTATTCAAATCGTGTGGAAATCCAGCATTGCACGCGCACGAGACTTAACACAAAACGCGCAAGGGACTAAACATACGTTCGGTATTGCGCGCTTTACCACATTTTTATGGTATGCTATAATGGCAGGGCTTGGCGTGAGAGGGGGATAACCATGCGGATACTGGTCACCGGCGGGGCGGGTTTTATCGGCTCGCACCTTTCGGAAAGGCTGCTCGAACGTGGGGATCAGGTGCTGGCGCTGGACAGTTTCAGCGACTTCTACGACCCCCGCGTAAAGCGCCAAAATGTCAAGGCGGTCTACCGCGCGCATCCGGACGGCGCCTTCGCGCTCTGCGAGGCCGATATCCGGGACGGCGAAGCGCTTGACATGGCCTTCGCTTCCTTCAAGCCCGAAGCCGTCGTCCATCTGGCCGCATGCGCCGGGGTTCGCCCCTCCATCGAACGCCCGGAGGAGTACTTCGATGTAAACCTGATGGGCACGGTGCGGCTGCTCTCCGCGATGACGGCCCACGGCGTCCGGCGGCTGGTTTTCGCGTCGTCCTCGTCGGTCTATGGGAACAACGAAAAGGTTCCCTTCTCCGAAAACGACCCGGTGGACCACCCCATATCGCCCTACGCCGCCACCAAGAAGGCGGGGGAACTGACCGCGCACACGTGGCACCACCTAAGCGGCCTCTCCTGCGCGTGCCTGCGCTTCTTCACCGTGTACGGCCCCCGGCAGCGGCCGGACCTGGCCATCACGAAGTTTGCAGACCTGATGCTTCAGGGGAAGCCCATTCCCGTCTACGGGGACGGCACCACCTGCCGGGACTACACCTACATCGGCGACATCGTGGACGGCGTCGTCCGCGCTGTGGACTGGACGGCGGAGCCGGGGCGCTACGGCGTTTTCAACCTGGGTGAAAACCACACCGTCTCGCTGACGGAGATGATCGAGACCCTCGAACGCGCGCTTAACGTAAAGGCCGAAATCCACCGCCTGCCCCCGCAGCCCGGCGATGTGGAGCGCACCTGGGCGGACGTATCCCGCGCCCGCGAAGTCCTCGGCTATAACCCGTCCACTCCCTTTGAAAAGGGCATTGAACAATTCGTCCGCTGGCTAAAAACCCAGCGCGGCATATAAGCGCCCAACGGGCAAGGAGAAACCGGTGAAAGACATCGTCATTCGCGGCGCACGCGAGCACAATCTGAAAAACATCGACATCACGCTCCCCCGGGACAGGCTGATCGTGCTGACCGGGCTTTCGGGCAGTGGCAAGTCCTCGCTGGCGTTTGACACGATCTACGCCGAGGGGCAGCGGCGCTACGTGGAGTCGCTGTCCTCCTACGCGCGGCAGTTTTTGGGGCAGATGGAAAAGCCCGATGTGGATTCCATCGAGGGCCTCTCCCCCGCCATCGCCATCGACCAGAAGACCACCAGCAAGAACCCCCGCTCCACGGTGGGCACCGTCACCGAGGTGCACGACTACCTGCGCCTTCTCTACGCCCGCGCCGGTACGCCCCACTGCCCCTCCTGCGGCAAGGAAATCCACCAGCAGACCATCGACCAGGTGGTCGATCAGGTGCTTGCGCTGCCGGAGGGAAGTCGCGTACAGATTCTCTCGCCGATGGTGCGCGGCCGCAAGGGGGAGTACGCGAAGCTCCTGGAAGACATGATGAAACAGGGCTTCGTGCGCGTGCGCATCGACGGGGAGGTCTACCCGCTGGGCGAGACGCCTCCGCTGGAGAAAAATAAGAAGCACACCATCGAGGTGCTCGTGGACCGGCTCATCATCCGCGAGGACACCCAGAGGCGGCGTTTGACCGACTCCCTTGAGACCGCCATGCACCTTGCGGGCGGGCTCGCGGTCGCCTCCGTCATCGACGGGGAGGATATGCTGTTCTCCCAGAACTACGCCTGCCCGGACTGTAACATCTCCATCGAGGAACTGACCCCCAGAATGTTCTCCTTCAACAACCCCTACGGCGCCTGCCCCACCTGCACGGGTCTCGGTACGCTTTTAAAGGTCGATCCCGCCATCGTGGTACCGGACCCGACCAAGAGCCTTTCAGAGGGCGCGATCCGCGTCAGCGGCTGGAACTCG
>JAEZTD010000422.1 GCA_023443705.1 Bacillota bacterium
ACCCCCTTTGTTTACTTTGGGGGGGGGCGGCTTTCTCGGGGGGCGGCGCTCCGTTCGGCACATTATTTACAGAAGAAGGCACATGAGAGATGATCGTCCTCCCCCAGCTTTTCATGATGTTCGCCATCGCGGGCATCGGCGTCCTTATGCGCAAGCGCGGCGTGATCACCGACCCCGTCATCAAAGGGCTCAGTGACATCGTGACGTTGGCGACAAACCCGGCGCTTCTCATCTCGGTCACGCAGCACGAGTACACGCCTACGACGCTTGCAAATTTCCTGCACGTTCTGTGGATGGGCACCGTCACGATGGCCCTCGTCATGGTCGCGGTTTATGCGCTTTGCCGCGGTCAAAACGAGCAGACACGCCCGGTGGTGGCGCTGGTCGCGGCGCTGCCCAACGCGGGCTTCATGGGACTTCCGATCGTCCGGGCGATGTACGGCCCTGACGGCGCGCTGTACCTGGCCGCGATGATCGTGGCGTTCAACCTGGTGATCTGGACGGTGGGCACCATACTGGTTGACAGAAAGCGCTTCACGATCGGGCGGATGTTCAACCCCGGCTTCATCGCGTCCTTGATCGGTATGGCGCTGTTTCTTATGAACGTGGACCTGCCGGACATCGTGGTCGCGCCGGTGGATTCGCTGGCCGCGGTCAACACGCCGCTGGCGATGCTGGTGCTGGGCGGACGGCTGAAAATGCCCGAAGTCCGCTCCCTTGTAAGCGGTAACAGCCTGCTTGTGGCGGCGGTCAAGCTGGTGGCGATGCCGCTGATCGCACTGGGGCTATCGACGGCCTTTCAACTGGACCCGGTGGCCGCGGGCACGCTGGTGCTTGCCGGCGCCATGCCATCGGCCATCATGGGCCAGATGCTGGCCGAACAGTACGGCCGGGACGCGGGCCTCGCGGCGCGGTCGGTGTCCGTCACGGCGGTGCTGAGCCTCGCCACCATCCCGCTGATCGCAATGCTGATGGGGGGATAACGTCAAGGCGTGAAAACCCCGGCCCTGAAATCAAACGGAATTTCAAGGCCGGGGTTTTTTGTGTTTGGATGGCCGTCAGGCTTCTTCTTCGCCCCCAAGGTTCATCGAAATTTGCCCCAGCGCGGCCATCGGAAGCTCCGCCAGCGAAGCGATGCCAAAGTGGCGGAGGAACTCGTCGGTGGTCTGGTAGAGGATGGGCCGCCCCAGCGCCTCCTTGCGCCCGGCCTCATAGATGAGCCCCTTGTTCAGGAGCGCCTGCACCGAATAGTCGCACTTGACGCCGCGCACCGCCTCGATGTCCGCCTTGGTGACCGGCTGCCGGTAAGCGATGATGGACAGCGTTTCCAGCGCCGCCTGGGACAGCGACTGCTTGCGGACGGGCTGCAAATATGCGTCCACATAGGGCGCGTACTCCGGCTGTATCGAAAGCTGCAGCATGCCGCCGAACTTGTTGACGCGGATGCCGCGCTTCTCCAAATCGCAGTGGTCGCGCAGGCGTTCCACCGCGCCCGTCAGTTCCGACTCGGTCAGGTTCAGCGCGTGGGCCACGTCCTGCGCCGGAACCGGGTCGCCCGCGACAAAAAGGATCGCCTCCAGAATGCCGCTCAGTTTGGCCTCGTCCATAACACCCTCCGGGGAAACGAATATCCGTTCAATTATAATACGGTTCCGGCGCGCTGTCAAATTCGGTAAATTCGCCGTTGCGGGGGGCAATCGAATACTGTATAATAAGAATATATTTTTTTTGGGGGGGCAGGTGATTGGATTGCTCCAGGCCGAAAGGCGGCCCGCGGTGGAACTACGGGGCCTTTCCAAGACATTCGGAACCGTAAAAGCCAATCAGAACATTAACCTGACGCTCTATAACGGCGAGATTCTGGCGCTTCTGGGCGAGAACGGCTCCGGCAAGACCACGCTGATGAACATGCTCGGCGGCATGTACGCGCCGGACAGCGGTTCCATCCACATAAACGGCCAGAGCGTCTCGATCCACTCCCCCGCCGACGCGATCGCCCTCGGCATCGGCATGATCCACCAGCACTTCAAGCTCGTGGACATCCTGACCGTGGCCGAAAATATCGTCATGGGCACCAAAGGAGACAGCCGCTCCAAGGCGCAGCTCTCCGAGCACATCCTTTCCATCTCCAAAAAATTCGGGCTGGCGGTCGATCCGAACAGCAAGATCTACACGCTGTCGGTGGGCGAAAAGCAGACCGTCGAGATCCTGAAGGTTCTGTACCGCGGCTCCCGCATCCTGATTCTGGATGAGCCGACGGCGGTGCTCACGCCGCAGGAGATCGAGAAGCTCTTTGTGATCCTGCGCAAGATGCGGGACGAGGGCTGCGCGATCATCATCATCACCCATAAGCTGAACGAAGTGCTGGCCATCTCCGACCGCGTGATCACACTCCGGAAGGGCGAGGTGGTCTCCACCGTCGATACGTCGGACGCCGACGCCCGCTCGCTGACCGAGCACATGGTCGGCCGCGCGGTGGACCTGTCCATCGCCCGCCCTGAACCGGTGAACCCGAAGCCCTCCCTCGCCGTGGAAGGCCTTCACGTATCCGCCACGGAGAAGAACAAGGCGCTGTGCGACATTTCCTTCACGCTCATGAGCGGCGAGATTCTGGGCGTCGCGGGCGTCGCGGGCAGCGGACAGAAGGAACTGTGCGAGGCCATCGCCGGGCTGCAGCCCACAAGCGGCGGGTCGATCAAATTCGAAGGCGGCGAGCTCCGCGGCCTCTCCCCCCGCGAAATCGCGACCCGGGGCGTGGCGATGAGCTTTGTGCCGGAAGACCGGCTGGGCATGGGCCTTGTGGGTTCGATGGGCATGGTGGACAACATGCTGCTCAAGAAATATCAGGATCAGCACGCGCCGCTACTGGACCGAAAACCCGCAAAGAACCTCTCCACCGAGCTGATCGAGCGCCTGTCCATCATGACCCCGGACGTGTACACGCCAGTCAAGCGCCTCTCCGGCGGCAACGTGCAGAAGGTGCTGCTGGGGCGCGAAATCGCCTCCAACCCGAAGCTCCTCATCACCGCCTACCCGGTTCGCGGCCTTGACATCAACTCCTCCATGACCATCTACCACCTGCTCAACGAGCAGAAGGCGCGGGGCGTGGGCGTTTTGTTCATCGGCGAGGACCTGGACGTGCTGCTTGAGCTGTGCGACCGGATCATGGTCATGTGCGGCGGCATCGTCACCGGCCTCGTGGACGCCAAGACTGTGACCAAGGAACAGCTGGGGCTCATGATGACCGGCTGCAGGCTGGAAGGAGGCGACGCAAAATGCGCGAT
>JAEZTD010000009.1 GCA_023443705.1 Bacillota bacterium
ATGCAAAAGGGCGTAGCAGTTCCTTCCAGCTAAGGTATCCTGACGGAATTGACAGCCCCGCCCCAGCAAACACGGCAGCATTTCCTTCGACAATTGCCTTCGTGTATTCCTTTATGAAGGTGGAGCACGAAACAGCCACAGGCACACCCCCTATTTTCGTATGCATACGACAAATTTATAATTATTATACCACATATTTCAAACTGCGCAAACAAAAAAAACCCAAATAAGCGAATGGGCGATAAAATGTCGGTCAAGAAGCGCTGTCCATGGTTTTTTCGCGTCTGGGTCCAAGAATTGCTGGTCGGACATGTTAAGTCGTCGAATGTCGTTTTTGTACCCCCTCCATACCGTCACGCCTTTCGCCTAGGGCAAGATGGCTGCGGAGATAACAGACGGCGCGGGAAAGTAAATCACAGTAGCCCAAATCCCGGCATAGCTCCGGGATTCCCTATGTTATAGGAGAATGGGTATCATTACACGGATACCCGGCGAAAGCCTCAAAACGCGGGTAAGGGTGTGCAGGGGTGTGCATTTTCAGATGTCCAATTTGCCACCCGATGCCGGTAAAAATCCACCCTGTGAGCCGGATCGTGTACTCCTGCAATTTGGCCCGCAAAGGCGCCGTACCCGGCTCAGAAATGCAGGCAAATAAAAACGCCCACCGCATTCGGTGAGCATTTTTATGGGAACTAATGTCCCTCTTGATGGCGTTCCCGGCGAGATTCGAACTCACGGCCTGTCGCTTAGGAGGCGACCGCTCTATCCTGCTGAGCTACGGGAACATATGGAGTTTTGAATTTACCCCGCTCGCCTGAAAGCGAACACAGTAGGCTCGGAGACGATCACCCTATCTCAATGGGTAAAGGAAGCATGCTTTGGTATTATGCCACGAGCAAGGCGTGTTGTCAAGCGAAGGAAGGCAAATTGTGGCGTTACGCTACGATGCAAACGCGCAGCCGCGAAGGCGGCCATGGCCGCATCCACACCGAAGCATGCCGCCCACCTGAGGCACGCAGTCTTTCCGTCCACTGAAGGATTGCTGGCCGTTTCCCGATTAGAGGCGGTTTTGCGGGGACGAAGGGAAGACGCTGCGTGCGCCTGAAATCTTTCAAGATTTCCGGGCGGGGCACTGACCGAAGGTGTGGACAGCGCCACTGGGTTGCTTGACTGGTGGCGACGTCCCTTCCGACGTTCGCGCCGTCGGGAACGATTGAAATCCGACAGGGAGTTGATGGTCTGAGGCCCACCGTCCGGAACGGACGGTGGGCCTCAAGGCATCGAAAAACCCTATGGTTTTTACGATGCGAAGGAAGGAATCCTGCGTGCGCCTGAAATCCTCACGGATTTCCGAGCGGCGCACTGACCCAAGGTATAGATAGCGCCACCAATTATGCGTACTGGTGGCGCTATCCCGTTCCCGGCGTACACGCCGCCGGGAACGATTGATACCCCTACGGAGACTTTGTTGATGGTCTGAAGCCCGCCGTCCGGAACGGACGGTGGGCCTTTTCATGTTTCGAGGTTTCTACAGCGCGCTCAGCGGTGGCTGCCGGTAAAGAACAGCGCGATGGTGCCGGGTCCGGAGTGGGCGCCGACGATCGGGCTGATCGTACCGATGTGGATGCCGCCGACGGTCACGGTCTTCCGGATGGTTTCGGCAAGGAACTCGGCATCCGCCCGCGCGTCTCCATGGCCGATGTAGACAGTCTGCTTCTCAAGCCCAACGCCGGTGTCCCGCATTTTCCGTGCAAGGGCTTTGAGCGACGTGCGCCGCCCCTGCGCTTTTTCTACGGGAATCAGGTGCCCTTCGTCGTCCACATGCATCACGGGCTTGATCTGAAGCGTCGTACCGAGGATCGCGGTAGCCGCGGAGACGCGCCCGCCGCGCTTCAAAAACATCAGGTCGTCCACCGTAAACCAGTGCACGTTGTTGAGTGCGTGCCCCGAGATCCATTCGGCGTTTTCCTCGATCGTCATCCCCTGTTCCCGGTTTTGCGCAGCCTGAAGAACCGCCAGCCCTTCGCCGAAGGTCGCCCCCAGCGAATCGACGGCGATCACCTTCCGGCCGGGAAAGCGTTCCATAAGCATCGGCGCCGAGATGTTTGCCGACTGGAACGTGCCGCTAAGCCCGGAAGAAAAGCATACATAGAGTACGTCAAGACCTTTTTCAAGCCAGGGTGTAAAAAATTCTTCATAGGCGCCGGGCGCGATCTGCGACGTGGTGGCCGTTTCACCGCCGCGAAGGCGTTCGTAAAACGCGCACACGCGCGCTTCGTCCCAGCTTCCGTCGAAGAGAGACTCTTGACCGTTAAGGCGGTACGCCATCGGCAGTACCTGAATTTCATACCCCAAAAAATCTTCTCGCGGCAGGTCCGCCGTCGCGTCGGTAAAGATCACATAAGGGCTGGATTGGGCCATTCTCTTCCCCACCTCCTGTATACATTATTATACATATGGCAGGCATGGCTGTCACCTAACAAATATGTAGAAATGTACGGAACGCTCGTATCCTTCACGCGTTTTTGTCTGTACGGCGGCCGCAGTGCCCGCAAGTGACCGAGACACGCCCCGCACCGCGGGGCACCTTCAGCCACGAGCGGCAGCCAGGGCAGCGAAAATATGCGTAGAGTTTGCGGTTGCGAAAACGCGCCTTCGCCTGGTAGTATTTTGTAACGAGTGGCGAGGTCTTTCGCAAAAACCACTCGTTTTCCCGGCGGCGGGCCGGGATCTTGCGGGAAAACATCCGCGTGAACGACCAGATGACAAGGGCGTATGCCGCAAACAGCAGGAATTCCATCCCCGGCAGCGCGCCCAGAAGAATCAGGACGAGCGCGGCGTAGGTCATCGCCATCGACAATTGATCTCCGCCGTAGCAGCCCCTGAAAAAACGCTTGAACCATGTAGACGCTTTCATGAAAAACGACATCAGAAAACTCCCTCCGGGAGGCAATCCTCCTCGACACGGTGAAGTATAGCAGAGGAATGTGATAAAATTCGCATCTGATCGTGAAATTCCGGCGAAATCAGGGATGGCACGCCTTTTCAGCCCGCAATCGCGTGCAAATTCCCTTGACACGCGGACAATTATCCTTTAGAATGATAGGGCTGCCTATATGGCGCATAACCACGGAATGCCTGCCCGCGGTCACACAGGCACCCGGGCGATTCAAAATAATCTGGAATATGGAAAGGGAGTATTCACCATGTTTCGCACCTATCAGCCCAAGAAACGCCAGCGTTCCAAGGTCCACGGTTTCCGCGCCCGCATGAAGACCAAGACTGGCCGCGCCGTTCTCAAGGCCCGCCGCCTGCGCGGCCGCAAGGTGCTGTCCGCGTAATCCTCGATGGATTTCGACAAAGAGCATCGCTTCCGTTTGGGCCGCCGCTTCAGCCTGGGCCGCAACAAGCATTTTCAGTACGTTTATCGCCGCGGAAAGTCCTTCCCCGGCAGGATGATGGTGCTGGTTTACTTGAAGGCGCGGGACGTGAAGGTCGGCTTTTCGGTTTCTGCAAAGGTCGGCAACAGCGTCGTGCGCAACCGCGTGCGCCGTATGATGCGCGAGGATTTCCGGATGGAGCGACCCTCTCTTGTCGGTGGCAAGTACATTCTCATCGCCCGCAGCGGCGCTGCCCGGGCAAAACACCAGGATCTTACCCGCGAGCTGGCCTATCTGATCAGAAAGGCCGGACTATACCTATGAAGCCAAAGGATGTGCCCAAGCGGGCCATGCTGGCGGTCATACGCTTTTACAGGCGGCAGATAAGCCCATCGCTTCCGCCGTCCTGTAGGTTTACGCCCACCTGCTCCGCCTATGCACTGGAAGCCATTGAGCGCTACGGCGCGCTGAAGGGCGGCTGGATGGCTTTTCTGCGTATCCTGCGGTGCAATCCGTTTCATCCGGGCGGGTACGACCCGGTTCCGTAACAACCCCCGCCGCCCCGCGCCCCTCGCCGGGCGGCCATGAGAGGATTGGGCAAATGAATTTTTTTAGTGCCTTCCTGAAAGACGTTCTGGACGCGATTTACGGTTTTGTGGGCAGCTACGGTTGGTCTGTGATTCTGTTCACCCTGCTGATCCGGCTCGTTCTGATGCCGCTCGACATAAAGAGCCGCCGTTCGATGATGCGCATGAATCAGGTACAGCCTCAGATGGCCGCGCTTCAGAAGAAGTATGCCAACGACAAGGAAAAGCTCAACATCAAGATGAACGAGCTGTACAAGAAGGAGAAGATCAACCCGCTGAGCGGTTGCCTTCCCATGCTGATACAGCTGCCGGTTCTCTGGGCGATGTTCGAAGCGATGCGCGTCGTGGCCAACGAGCACACCATTACCTACCTTCAGGCCATGATGAAC
>JAEZTD010000022.1 GCA_023443705.1 Bacillota bacterium
GTTCATCAGCAGTACACTGTTGTGCCGCTGATGTTCATCGTCCAGCGCCTGCTTTGCCCGGGACAGCACCTCTGCAAATTCCGAGGCGCTGATCGGCTTCAGAACGTAATCCGATATCCTCATCTGAATGGATTTTCGGGTGTACTCGAATTCGTCGTACCCACTGACCACGATGTATTGGGTCATCGGCAGGAAGGCGCGCATCCGCTCGACCATTTCCAGGCCGTCCATGAAGCGCATACGAACGTCGGTGATGACGAGATCCGGCCGCGTCTGCTCGGCGAGCAGCAGCGCGTCCACGCCATTGTCCGCCTCAGCGACCAGCTGAAAACCGCAGGCTTCCCAGTCTACGATCTCCTTCATGCCCTCGCGTATCTCGGGCTCGTCGTCCACCAGCATTAGTCGATACAGCATTGTTTCTGCCTCACATCGCATTGCGCGTCCAAAATGTGCAGAGGTCGTGTGGTCTTAATGCATAGCTTCCCACATTTTACCATGCATTTTCAATTTCGGCAACCAGGAGGCAAGCGAAAGCCGCTCGCGTCTGCGGGCGGCTCAAGGCACCGAAAAATTCTGCAGTTTTGCTGATGCGAAAGGGAAACGCTACGTGAGCCTTGAATTCTCCGGAATTTCAGGGTGGCTCAAAAGTATCCAGCTCAGCGGGGCGTCAGGCGTCGCCCTCTTCCCCTCCGCCGAGGTAGAGATAGGCTTCTTCCGAATAAATGTAGGTCTGAAAATCTGCGTCGGCGGTGCCGTCGGATTCATAGCCTCGGGCGAGTTGTGCGTCGATCACCGCGTCCCGGGTCGATTTTTCGAACTTCCCCAGTGCGATCTGATCTTCGGACAGATAGCCCAGTTCCATCAGTCGGTTCTGCAGCGCCGTCACCTCGTCTCCTGTGGAGCCGACTTTAAGCGTCTTGAAAGTCGTTCCGGATTTGTAGGCGGGTGCGTCGCCGGCAAACAGTGACTGCTGGAGTTTCGCGGTGGCGACGCCGGTCTGCTCCACACCGATCTTTTTCTGGAACCGCTTGACGGCCGCGGTGGTCAGCTCTCCATAATTCCCCGCAACGTTGCCGGTAAAGTAACCTAGATCCTTGAGCCGCTGCTGCAGCTTCTTGACGCGGGTGCCGCTGTCGCCGGGCGAGAGCTTCACGTACTCCGGCGCCGGTGTAGCCGTCGCACCCTTGTAGGGCTTGGCGGAATCGGAAAACAGCGTCTTCTGCAGTGCGACGGTGGCAACGCCGGTTTCGTCCTTGCCATAGGCACGCTCAAACCGCTTCACGGCCGCGGTGGTCTTTTCGAGGTAGTTTCCGCCGATTTCGCCGTCAAAGTATCCGAGCTCTTTGAGCCTGGTCTGCAGCCGCTTGACCTGTTCGCCGGTGTCCCCGGGCCTGAGTTCCACATAGGCCGGCGCGGGCGTGGGCGTCGCGCCCTTATAGGGCTTGGCGGAGTCGGAGAACAGCGTCTTTTGCAGCGACACGCTGGCGACGCCCGTCTGATTCTTGCCATAAGCCTTTTCGAAGAGCTTGACTGCCTTGACGGTGGAAGCGCCATAGCTTCCGTCGGTATCGCCGGAATAATAGCCCAGTTCCTTGAGCCGATTCTGCACAGCCATCACGCGAAGGCCCGAATCCCCCTGCTTGAGTTCAATATACTCGGGTTCCGGAGTCGAAGTCGGCTTGTTATAGGGCTTAGCGTCCTTCGAGTAGAGCGTCTTTTGCAGCGACACGGTGGCCACGCCGGTGGGCGTTTTGCCGTAGGCCTGTTCGAAGAGCCGAATGGCGCTCACAGTGCCGTTTCCATACACGCCGTCCACCGAGCCGTTCAGGTAGCCCAGCTTCTTCAGCCGGGACTGCAGTGCGGTAACCCAGGCGCCGGTGTCGTTTTTCTCGAGCTTCACATAGCTGTCCGAGTTGGCGGTGTTGGCCGGAGCGCTGGACGCAAAGAGTTTGCGCTGCAGCGACGCGGTGGCAACGCCGGTCTGTTCCAGCCCAAGCGCTTTCTGGAAGGATTTGACGGCCTTGGTGGTTTCGGTCTGATAATTGCCGCCTACGTTCGCGGTAAAGTAGCCCAGTTCCTTGAGCCGCTGCTGCAGTTGCTTAACCCGAGTACCGCTGTCGCCCGACTTGAGCGTAACATAGGTACCTTCCTGCGAGGGCGCCGTGGTGGGCTCTGAATAGGGCTTGGCGTCGCCCGAGAACAGCTTCGTCTGCAGCGCCACCGTCGCAATGCCTGTCTGCGTTTTGCCGTAGGCCTTTTCAAACCGCTTGACGGCTGCAACCGTACCGGAGCCGTACACGCCATCCACCGCGCCGCTGTAGTACCCCAGCGCCTTGAGGCTGGACTGCAGGTTGCGCACCCGGGTACCGGAATCGCCATAGCTGAGCGAGGTGTACCCAGTGCCGCTGTCGCTACTGTTGGAACTTGACGACGAGGAAGGCTTCTTGGTGGGCGAGGGCGCATAGTCCTGATCGTCGGTATCCCCGAAAGAGATGGTGTTGTCGGTATCGGTGAAAGAATTTCCGGTATAGGTCGGCGCGGCGGAGGAGAAGACCATCCGCTGCAGGTTGGCGGTGGCAATACCGGTTGTGTCAAGGCCCAGCGTGGACTGGAAGCGCTTGATCGCGGTGGTCATGTTGGAGCCATAGCGCCCATCCACCGAACCGGTATAGTATTTGAGTTCCTTGAGCCGCTGCTGCAACCGCTGAACCTCTTCGCCGGTATCGCCGGTGGAGAGCTGACGGTAGCTGACGGTGGTGTCGTTGACCAGGTCGCCCTCTTCAATCTGGTCGCCCAGATCCGCGGAATTGTCGTTCTGCCAGTCCTGCGTGGGCGCCGAGGTATCCCAAGGGATGGTCGGCTCCGGCGTCGGCGTGGTGGCAACGGCCTCCGGCGCTGCCGTAACAAAGGGCAGCTGAGCATCGACGTCAAAGGACAGCGGATCCTCCACGCTGTCGGGCGTTGATGAACAGCCTACCAGAAACGCTGCGAGCATTCCGGCGGCGGCCCATTTGATCAGCTTTGTCGTGCGCATATCGTATCCTCCCCGCTTGTGACGCGTCAATTGCTTCTCAGTTCTCCAATTTCCATTTGTGTCGGTATTAGGACGAAGTGTGTCGGGGGAAAGTTGCCCGCTCAAAGGGCAAATTTGTCTGGACGTCGTCGGAATTTTAGGCGCTATCCCTCGGGTTCGGAGGCATCGGCCATTTGCGCGGCGGCCGCCGCGCGTGGGGATACGGCATAGACGGTCACTTCCGAATTCTTAAATGCGACCGGGAAAGTCTCCTTGAAGAAGGCTTCGTCTACGGCGTAATCGGCACGCTCGTAGGAGGATACGTAAGCGTAGTCCACGTGGTATACGTCAAACAGCACGGTGTTGTCTTCTGGGGCCTCGTACATCGCGCGGGCGGCCTCCTGCTGCCGCTGGTAATTGACGCCGTGGTAGTACAGGTACGTTCCGGTACCGCAAACGAGTTTTCGCCCCGCAAGCGCGGCAACGGGGTTATTGTGCTGGCCGCCGGTCAGCACAACCGCGTCGCCCGGCGCGTTTCCCTCGATAAAATGCGCGGCGCTCACCTCGGCCTCGCCAAAGAGCTCATAGTCCGAAATCGCTTCCCGCGCCAGCGTTACGGCGGCGGAGAGCGTCGATACCACCAAGAACGCGGCCAGAAAAACGCCCCGCCACTTAACGCCGGAGATACGGTCGTAGACGGAAACGACATATCTGGCCGCCGCAGGCACCATCAGGATGAAAGCCACATAGAAGAGCTTGTTGTTGTCGTAGGGATTGGGCTGGAACAAGATCGTCTCCGCCAGCACGAACACCGTCAGCGCGCCCGCCGCCAGCGCCCTGCCCCGCCGGTCCGCAGACAGCGCAGCCGGGACGAACAGCAGGAAAACCAGCCCCACGTTCTTCACCCAGAACCACAGCCAACCGTCGATCAATCCTCCGACGTTGTTGACCCAGTTCAGGTGGAATTTCAGCGACCCGCCGCCGGCCGTCTGCGGGAATGTCCAGGTCAATAGCTGCGGCAGCGCCAGCGCCAGCGCGATCCCGCCGAAAACGGCAAAATTGCGAAGCACATTCATCCGCTCCGCCGGTCGCCTCGCGATCATGCTCCCCATCGCGCCGAGGCTGACGAGCCCCAGCGCCAGAAAGGAGTGGGTGTGGATCATCGGCATCAGCCCAGCCCAGACGCCGAGGATCGCGTATTCGCGCAGCGCCCCTTCGGACTGGGTAATCACGCTGACCGGGCCGTATGGCCCCGCGTGGACCAGCGCTTCGCGCCGCCCCACCGCCTGGGCGAGCATAAGGAGCGCCGGAATCACCACCGTCCACCCGGCAAGAAGCGTCCGCTGCGGGATCATCAGGTCCGCGATCACGTTGACCCAGCGCAGGTTGAGATCCGGCGTGTTGGTGGGCGTGAGGTAGAAGCCGTAGAGCGCGTCCATCAATCGAGAATTGTCCCGGAACACACCGTCAAACGTGTAGAGAAACCCGAGGCCGCCGTTTAGGAACATCAGTAGAAACGCGATCGCCGTGGCCCTGCGGTTGCCCGAAAGTTCCCACGCCAGGAGCAGAAAGCCCCAGAACACCAGCCCCATCATGAGGGTGCCGGTTGCGATGAAACTCCACGCAAGCGGCGCGCCGAAGAGCAGCATCGTCGTTACCATCGCGTCCGCAAGGAACGGATAGCCCAGCATGGTGCCGGGCAGGAGCGTATACTCCGGCGGGTAGCTCGCATTCCTCAGCCCTGTCGCGATGCCCAGGTGCAGGCTCAGGTCTCCATAAGTAGACTGGCCCACGTGCATGGCGCCATCCACAGGCCGGAGCGTGTGCGTGTATTGGAGGTAAAAGGAAAACAATAGAAACGGCAGGATGAGCAGAAGCAGCCGCGGTGGAAGGCCGATGGCCTTCGGAGCGTCCTTCCGGCCGACAAAGGCATACAACACTCCGGACAGCGCGAACGCACTGCCGAGCGCCCACCATTGGGCCTTTACCGTGAAGCCGAACAAAAACGACCAGGCGGACGGCAGCCACATCATCAGAACGAGCCCTGTCGTCAGACCAAGATACAGGCGCGTTGCGCGGGGCCGGTTGCCAAAAAGCCCTTCCGCCGCCAGCACGCCCGACAAAAGAAACGCCGCGAGAATTCCAAAACCCATGCGGTTCCTCCCAAGAAGAGTCTTTGTCTATTATACTGCCCAGTGGCGCTTTTCGCAAGCCAGCGCACCTTCAGCGCGTGAATTGTGAGAATGACAGATTGCTTACATGTCGGAACGCAAAAATCCCCACATTGCTTCTTCGGAATTTACTTATTCGGCATCATCTTTAACCCGGTTGTGACATTCGCTGATATATCAGCATCGGTTTTTGGGGTTGACCTCGATGCGCATTTTCGGTATAATAATATCGATAGGTGATGGATGAAATAAACGTCCGTCGCTATACAACAAATGGAGGTAGCCATTCGTGAAGCAGACCAAGTGGTTGTCCCTGCTCCTCGCGCTGGTGATCATGGTATTTGCCATGCCCGCAAGCGCGTACACCGCCGGCGTTTACACCGCCAGCGCTTCCGGAAACAACGGCGCAATGACGGTGGAAGTGACCTTTGCCGACGGCGTCATCGAGTCCGTCAAAGTGCTTGAGCACAGCGAAACGCCCGGCCTGAGCGATCCGGCGATTGAGCGGATCCCGTCGGCGATCGTCGAAAACCAGAGCCTTGCGGTGGACGTCGTGTCCGGCGCAACCAACACCTCCAAGGCCATCCTGGCCGCGGTGGAAGACTGCGTCAAGCAGGCGGGCGGCGATGTCGAGGCGCTGAAAGCGGCGTCCAACAAGAGCGCCGAAGCCGGTGAAACGGTGTCCCTCACCACCGATCTCGTCGTCGTTGGCGGCGGCGGCGCGGGCATGACGGCTGCGATCAACGCCCGTGCCAACGGCATCGAAGTGGTGCTTCTGGAGAAGATGAGCTTCCTGGGCGGCGCGACCTCCATCTGCGGCGGCTCGATGATCATCACCGGCTCCCAGATGCAGAAGGACTTCGGCGTGTCGGACGACAGCGCTGAGGTTCTCTACGCCGACAATTTCAAAAACGGCGGCGAACTGAACGATCAGGCCAAGCTGAAGCTCTACTCGGAGAACGTGGGCGAGACCGCCGACTGGCTCCGTGACGAAGTAGGCGTGGGCTTCCGCGAGGACGGCCTGATGTTCCAGGCGGAGCACTCGATCAACCGCGTCGCCAACTTTGAGGGCAGCGCGGCCGGCCTCACCAAGACCCTGGCCGACCAGACCAACGCGTCGGGCGCTACCGTCATGATGGAGACCCGCGCCGAAACGCTGATCGTGGAAGACGGCGTCGTGACGGGCGTCACCGCCAAGGCGGCGGACGGCACGGCTTATGAAATCAAGGCCAAGGCGGTTCTTCTGGCCACCGGCGGCTTCGGCGCCAACCAGGATCTGCTGCCCGACACCCTGAAGCCGGTGCTCTACTACGGCCCGCCCTCCTCCACCGGCGACGGCCACATCATGGCCGAGAGCGTCAGCGCGAAGTTCCAGATGATGGAATATGGCAAGATCTACCCCAACGGCGTCGAGGTCGCGCCGAACATCGGCAAATCCACCATCTACGCCAACATGGCTTCCACCAAGGTCGCCGGCATCATCGTCGGCAAGGACGGCAACCGCGTCTGGAACGAAAAGGGCACCAACAAAGATCTTTTGAAGGTTCTGCAGCAGCAGCCCGACCAGACCATGTACTTCTTCATGGATCGGGCCTCGTTCGACGCCTTCAAGACCGGCCTCGCCAACACCGGCATCACCGATGAAAACGTGACCGCGTGGCTCGCGAACAACGGTTCCGAAAAGCCGCTCTTCGCCCACGGCGAAACCGTGGAGGAAGTGGCAGCCGTCGCCGGTATCGACGCCGCACAGCTCAAGGCCACCATCGAGCGTTACAACGGCTTTGTGGAAGCGGGCACGGACGAAGACTTTGGCCGCCCGGCCGAGTTCCTCGCGGCGAAGATCGGCGAAGGCCCCTACTACATCGTCGAGCAGAAGCCCCGCTTCGCCACCACCCTCGGCGGCGTGTGCGCCACCGACAACTTTGAAATCGTCGACGAGAACGACGCGCCCATCCCCGGCCTCTACGCCGCGGGCGAGCTGATCGGCGGCGTGCAGGGCGAAGACTCGCCTCCAGGCTCCAACGTGGGCTGGGCCCTTACCTCGGGCCGCATGGTGGGCGAATACATCGCGCAGCAGCTGACCAAGTAAAAACCATCTGGCGCCAAAGGCTCCCGTTCTCAAAAGAACGGGAGCCTCAGACCATCAACAAAGTCTCCGTAGGGGTTTCAATCGTTCCCGGCGGCGTGTACGCCGGGAACGGGATAGCGCCACCAGTGCGCATATTGGTGGCGCTATCTATACCTTTGGTCAGTGCGTCGCTCGGAAATCCGTGAGGATTTCAGGCGCACGCAGGATTCCTTCCTTCGCATCGAAAAAACCATAGGGTTTTTCGATGCCTTGAGGCTCCCGTTCTCAAAAGAATGGGAGCCTTTCATCGCCCTTCCCCTTCGTGCGCCGAAATCTCCGGAAACGTTTCCTGTTTGTAGGATTGTCAAACATGTTGGACAGAGAAGGAAGCGAGGAAATCCTTAGGGGAATGCCAGCGGAGGGGGCGCATCGGGAGATTATTGGATCGGGATTGGTGAGCAGCTCGCTGCTCACCA
>JAEZTD010000042.1 GCA_023443705.1 Bacillota bacterium
GCTTCAAGCAAGCTTGGATCGCGTTTTCCAAAAGGTTTGATACCACCATGGAAAGCTCAAGGGAATCCACAGTCAATTCTTTTGGGATATCCAGTTCGATCTTTGCGGTAACGCCCGCCTGCTCCGCAAGCTTTACATAGTGGCAAACGGCGGCGTTGATGGCAAGGTTTTCGCAGTAGACTTTGCCGGTATGATGCGTCATTTTGTTTTGACTTTGCAGCAAAGCGGCGGCATCGCCTACCTTCCCTTGCTCCAAAAGCTCTAAAAGCACATTGTTGAAGTGGCGGCGGTCGTGCGCGGCGCGGCTGTTTTGTACCGATACCTCCTCCATAAGATCCAGCCGTTCCGCCATGCTTCTTGCAGCCAGTTGCAGATACTCCTGCTCCGCCTGCATCTTCCCTGCTTCCTCACGCATGGCATATTGCTTTGTTATGGTTTTGAGCGAATGGATGATGGAAATGTAGATCGACAAGCCTAAGAGTATGAGAAACATAAGCGGAACGTAGTGTTCGTTCAGCATATCCCGAATATCGCCGCCGAAAAGATATCTTAAAAAGCAAGCCAAAAGTGCGGCAACGGGCAATATGTAGATATGCCAATAATCCAGCACGTTTTTATACAGCTTTGATACCCGCTTGTAAAACACGGCAATGACGAGGGAAAAGAGGATCAGGCGCAAAAGTATATTGCCATAGATCGGCCATGGGAACATATCGGAAAATATATAGCTTAAAAACACCACCGCAATCAGAATATTGAGCATGGTGATGTAGCTGAAGCACCACTGCATGATCTTATCGGTAAAAAGAGGCTTAAGGGCGATCCCGATCACCAAATGCATCGCAAGGTCAACATAAAATACGGCGGTGTAGTTTTCGCTCAGATAAAAAAAGTAATTTACGCTGATATTCGCCGCCAGTATGATAGCTGTTGCAAGAACATACACAAGCTTGTTTTTGTATTTTGGCGTCGCCATGACGGAGATCAAAAGGATGAGCATGACATCGGTGATGACAGAGCGCAAAACGTTGGGGAAAAGTAAATTCATGCTTGCGCCTCCTTTGCCATGAGATAGTCCATATACGTATCGCGTACCGCAGGGTATTGCTTGGCCGCAATGGGAACGACCTTCCCGCCGCGCAAAGTAAAGCTATCCTTTGTAAAGCGTTCCACTTGCCGCACATTGACAAAGTACGAGGTGTGGCATTGCAAAAAGTAAGCGGCCTTTTGGAGAGGCAAGCTATAGTCCGCAAAGCTTTCCCGTATGGTGCGGCTGATTATTTCCTCACCGTCGGCCATGATGAAAATGACGGCATGATTGCGATACTCGCAGCAAAGGATATCCGACAGCTTAAGCACCCTCAAGCTCTCGGCGGTTTTTACGGTAAAGGTCTGCACCTCGGATAAGTCTGTTTTCGAGATGGCAAAAGCAAGGGCGGAAAACAACTGCTGTTTATCGACGGGTTTGATTAAGTAGTTGACGGGGCTTGCGGCGTAGGCCTGCAAAGCAAATTGCGGCTCCGTGGTAGCATAGATAATCTGCGCCTCGCGGTCAAAGCGGCGGATTTCCTTGCCAAGCTCGATGCCGCTGACCATGGGCATGACGATATCCAATATATAAAGATGAAAGCTCTCGGTTTGGCAAGCTTCAAGAAGCTTGTCAGGGTGGAAAAACCGCTTAAGCTCCGCGTCCAAGCCGCGCGATTTTATATATTCGCCCGCTATCGCTTCTAAAATGGCAAGCTCGTTAGGCATATCGTCACAAATGGCAATGCGGAGCATGAAACGCTTCCTTTCCGTGAGGTGTTTTGGAAATTTTACCACGCTACGCAAAACTTGTCGAGTTAAGCGGCAAGGGTTGCGCCGAGCAAAAAAGGCACCACGTTTTGAGGTACAAGGGAGATCAAAACGGAAAATGATGGGGAACGGCAACCGGGGGAGCACCATACTTCGGGCCAACTTGGCCCGAGGCCATATGAGGGTGGTGCTCAATTAAATAAATTTTCTTATTACAATTTGGACAGAACAGCGGGAAGTTTTCAAGAACCGTATCTCCACGTATTTTGATACGAGTCTTATTTCTGCATACAGGACACAAAATCCATTCTTCTTTTTCCATTAATACCAACTATCACCAATAATGTTCCTATTCTGCATCATCGTTAGTTGTGGCATTCTTTTTAAAAACAATCCTAAGTAATGCTATAAACACAACCCACGGTATCAACGATAATAACGAAAATATCATACCTAACATGCCTGCTGATGATGGTACAATCATAAATATTCCAGACAATAATCCCCACAACCCAAGCGATTTTTTAAACTTGGGACTTTTTATTAGTGCATAGGAAAATAACAGCAGACATATAGTGCTTAAAACATAGTACACATTAAAAGTAGTTCCTGTATAACCGGCCATTACAGCCTCGCCCGCCGCTAAATAAATCGCTTGTTGGTCAGGTAGTGCATAAAACTTATTGCTTAAGGTCAGCATTTCAAATGCAGGATTAGATGGGTAATAACAAGCAATACCAATCAATCCAAGAA
>JAEZTD010000047.1 GCA_023443705.1 Bacillota bacterium
TCCCGGCAAACGCAGAAAACGCCCCAGCCATTGGCCTGATCGCCCACATGGACACGGTGGACGCGGTGCCCGCCTCGCCGGTCAACGCGCGCGTGGTGCGCTACGAAGGCGGCGACATCCCGCTGGACGAAGCCGGTCAGGTCGTCATGCGTGCGGCGGACTTTCCGCAGCTCGCCGAACACATCGGGCACGATCTGGTCGTCACCGATGGGCACACGCTCCTGGGCGCGGACGACAAAGCCGGCGTGGCCGAAATTATGACCGCCTGCGAACGCCTCCTCGCCGATCCGTCCATTCCCCACGGCAAAATCCTGATCGGCTTTACGCCGGACGAGGAAGTCGGTCAGGGCGCGGACCTCTTCGATGTCGAAGGCTTCGGCGCCGAGTTCGCCTATACGGTGGACGGCGGGCCCCTCGCCGAAATCGAATACGAGAACTTCAACGCCGCCTCCGCGTCGGTGACGGTGAACGGCTTCTCCATCCACCCCGGAACCGCCAAGGACAAGATGAAAAACGCCATCCTGATGGCGATGGAGTTTAACCGTATGCTGCCCCCTGCGCAGATCCCCGCCCACACCGAAGGCTACGAGGGCTTCTTCCACCTGAACGAGATCCGGGGTACTGAGGAAACCGCGACCCTCCACTACATCATTCGCGACCACGACCGGGAAAAGTTCGAGGCGCGCAAGCGCGCCATGTCGCGAATCGCCGAGTACCTGAACGATGTCTACGGCGCGGGCAGCGTCGTCCTCGAAATGAAGGACACCTACTACAACATGAAGGAAAAAATCCTGCCCCACATGCACATCGTCAACCGGGCGATGGACGCCATGCGCGCGGCGGGGTACGAGCCGAAGGCCGTGCCCATCCGCGGCGGCACCGACGGCGCTCGGCTCTCCTTTATGGGGCTACCCTGCCCGAACCTGCCGACCGGCGGCATGAACTGCCACGGGCGCATGGAGTGCGCCGACGTTCAGGAGATGGACGCGATGGTGGACATCCTCCTTCGGATCGTGCGCGCATAACGCGCCGC
The DNA here is from genome assembly GCA_023443705.1 of Bacillota bacterium. GTDB lineage: Bacteria > Bacillota > Clostridia > Christensenellales > Aristaeellaceae > JAEZHK01. The sequence continues at coordinate 1,034 of JAEZTD010000047.1, forward strand.
GCGGGCTGCGCCCAATGAGAATCCGACAAAGCTCCGCCCCCATTCCCCTCTGGCACGGGAATGGGGGCGGGAGCCCTTCAACAAAGTCTCCATAAGGTTTCAATCGTTCCCACCGGCGTGTACGCCAGGAACGAGACAGCGCGACCAATACGCAACTTGGTGGCGCTGTCTGTACCTTCGGTCAGCGCGCCGTCTGGGAGTCCGTGAGGATTTCAGGCGCACGCAGGTTTTCTTCATCCGCACCCGCAAAAACCACAGGGTTTTTTGATGCCTTGTCCGATTCAGATTTCCAGCCGCTTCGCCCATTTGAGCGCCCGGATGTACAGCGACATGAACCGCCGCGCGCCGATAAGGTTCATGGCGCTCTCGCTGTCAACCCCATCCCAGTTGCCCTGTTCTATCGCGACAACGCAATCAAGCAGCGCGCGGTATTCGTTTCCTTCGCCAAGGAGCGCCCGCTTGATCTTGTCCGCGATCGGCAGACCGTCCAGAATCTCCTTCATGGGCTTGTCCAGCAGCACATCGATCTGAGAGAAAAGACCGGTAAAGAAGTAGTCGGCGCGGTTCTCGGCGTCGCCGCCCTCTTCGGCCAGAAGTTCCATCAGCTTTCCCCGACTCAGCGAGACCTTGACCATCTCGGCGTTTTCAATGTTCTGTATGTCCTTGAGCATCATGATCGAAAACCATTGGCGCATGCCGGCGACGCCCAGGTGCGTCAGTCCGTGCCAGATGGTTTTGATCCTGTTCCTCGGCCCATAGTAGACCGAGTTCACCAGTTTGAGCAGCTTGTAGGAAAGGCCCAGGTCATGCTCGATACATTTTGAGATGGCCTCGAAGCTTGGTTCGGAGGTGTTCAGCTCCTTCATGATTTGCATCAGGTTTATGTTGAGCGCACCGATCTCCTTGGCGGCGATGATGGCGGGCTTGCTGAAGAAGTACCCTTGAAACAAGCTGTATCCGAGATCGGCAGCTTTTTTGTAGTCCTCCCGGGTTTCGATCTTCTCGGCGAGAAAGGTTCTCGTGGCGCCGAATTTCTGGATGAGTCGACGCTGCTCCTCGAGGCTGACGGCCTGGAACTCCACCTTGACGATGTCCGCGTACTCCAGAAGCATCTCGTTGTCTTTCCCGGGAATGAAATCATCCAGCGCGACCTTGTACCCCTTTGCGCGCAGGTTTTTGCACGCTTCGATGGTATCCGCTGTCACCTCGCCGCGCTCCAGCACCTCCAGCACCACGCCGGAGGAAGGCAGAAGATAGGGCACATCGCTGCCGATGAGCTTCTTCGAAAAGTTGATGAACGCCTTTTTCCCTTCGGTAAGATCCTGAAGGCCCAGCACCATGAACGAATTGTAGATCAGCTCCGCCGTGGCCTGATTGTCCTCCATATCCGGAAAGCCGTTCAGATCGTCCCGTCGGTACAGAAGCTCATACCCGTACACCTGCATGTACCGGTCAAAAATGGGCTGCCTCGCAACATAGATGTCCATCTCTACCATGCCTCAATCTCGCGATTCACAGATACTCCGCACCGTTCACCGGCCGGATCACACAAAGGGTTAGCGGCCCAGAGGCGGCATCGGCGTAATAATCCGCCTGCCTTCCAGCGCCAGCACAAATCCCAACGCACATCAGAATCACTTTTCTTAATTATGTCGCAACAATCGGTTATTATAAATTTATTCATGCATGTCTGTCAATCAAAACGGCGTGATCCTCGGTTTTTTAACACGCAAAAAAACTCGACTGATGCCCATCTCGTATGCTTACAATATAACTGCACCGCTCGCATCTGTAAACAGCAAATATAAAATTCACATGTTGGTTTTTTACCAACTTCAGTCGAATGGAGGCGCTGTGAAGACCTCCCCCCCGTTTGAGGAGCCTGCTTGCCGCCGTGCGCCGCCTTAAACCTTCAATCGCACACAGCGCCACAACGCCCCTGCGTAAAGACGCAGGGGCGTCGTGGCGTACGCGTATGTGGATCAGGCGGCCATCGGACGCGTCTTTGTGGGCCTGAACTGCTGCCAGGCGATGACCAGTGCGATCAGAACGATCCCGCCGATGTCGGTCAGCCAGTTGGGGTCAATCAGCATCAGCCCGCCGGCCAGCGCCATCAGCTGCTGCAATATGTTGAGCTTACTCGTCCAGTACTTCTCAACCGCCATGCCGATGCCCACCATGCCGAGGAGCGAGGTAATCGCAATCTGGAGCACTTCGTACCACGCCGCGTTCAGCATCAGCATCTGCGGGTTGAAGACGAAAATGTAGGGTACCAGAAAGGCCGCGATGGCGAGCCGCGAGGCTTCGATGCCGGTACGCAACGGGTCGGACTTCGCGATAGCCGCGCCCGCCATCGCCGCCAGCGCCACAGGCGGCGTTATGTCCGCGATGATGCCGAAGTAGAAGGTGAACAGGTGGGCGGGCAAGATCGCAATGCCCGGGCTGAGCGCCGCGAGCGCGCCGTAAACGTCCGGCAGCGCGCCGGTGAGCGCCTTGGCCACGATGGGCGCCATGATCGTGGAGGTGATCAGGTAATTCGCCGTGGTCGGCACGCCCATGCCCAGGATGATGGAGGTAAGCATCGTAAACACCAGGAGCAGGAGGATGTTTCCCCCGGCGAGGGCGGTCAGCCCCGCGCCCATCTTGAGGCCGATGCCCGTCAGCGTAATCATGCCGGCGATGATGCCCGCCACGCCGCAAGCCAGCGCCACACCCAGGATGGAGCGCGCGCCGCCCTCCAGCGCCTTCAGGTAGTCCATGGGCCTGAGCCCGGCGCTTCTGCGGAGGATGGCGCCGAAGGGTTCGCGGCTTCTCCTGCGGAACACGGCGACGAGCAGTTCCGCCCCGGTGCGCAGGTAGCTTCCGAGCGCCGCGCACAATAGGCCCGTCAGCGCCGCGACGCTGGGCGTGTATCCGCTTGACAGCACCCATACGATGGCCACCAGCGGCAAAATCAGGTGGCCGCGCTCCAGCATGATGCGCTTGAGGGAGGGCATCTGGTCGCGGGTGAGCCCCTTCAGGCCCTGCTTGCGCGCTTCGATATCGGTGATGATGTAGATGCCCGCAAAATACAGTAGCGCCGGAATGATCGCGGCCTTGACGATGACCGAATAGGGCAGGCCGATGATCTCGCTCATCAGAAATGCCGCGGCGCCCATGACCGGCGGCATGATTTGACCGCCCGTCGAGGCAGCCGCCTCCACCGCGGCGGCAAACTCCGGCCGGTAGCCGAGGTTTTTCATCATCGGGATGGTGAAGCTGCCGGAGCCCACGGTGTTGGCCACGGAACTTCCGGAAACCGTCCCCTCGAGCGCGCTGGTGATGACGGCCACCTTCGCGGGTCCGCCGCGTCGAGTCCCCGCCAGCGCATTGGATAGATCAATAAAGAAATCGCCCACGCCCGTCTTCTCCAAGAACGAACCGAACAGGATGAACAAGAAAATAAATGTGGACGACGCGCCCAGCGGCGTACCGAAAACGCCCTCCTGCGTGTAGAACAGGTGGCGAATGATGTTTTTAAGCGAAAAGCCCCGGTTGCCCAGAAAACCGGGCATGGAGCGCCCGAAAAAGCCGATCGCGATGAAGACCAGCGCGATCACGACGATGGGAAGCCCCACCACGCGGCGGCATGCCTCAAACAGGAGCACAATGCCGATCCCGCCGATGATGAGTTCATACATCTCCAGCGAATTTTGTGAGACGATTTTTTGAAAGAACACCACCGGGTACAGGCAAACGACGACCGATACCACGGCCAGCGCCACATCGTACCAGGGGAGCGTGTCCTTGCGGCTCTTCTTCCGCGCGGGATACAGAAGGTACGCAAGCCCCATGACAAAAGCCAGGTGCAGCGGCCGCATGTGAGTCGAGGGGATGATCCACCAGGTGCTGAACAGCTGAATGATCGAAAAGAGGATCAAAATCCCGGCAATGATGAGGTTGCGATGACCGGTGAGCATGCGGAAGGCCGACTCCCGGTCGAATTTCGACATGATGCTCGTGATGTCCTCTTCCGCGAGCCGCTCAATCTGCTCGATCGGGGAGGCCTTTTTTTTGATGTCTTCATTACTGTGGTTGGGCATGGCGTCCGCTCCTTTCCGGATTGACCGAACGCGGCTGGTGGCAGGCCTATAAAAAGCCCGCACTCAACGGTGACGGGCGCAGGCTGTGAGCCTGCGCCTGGCGCCGTTCGCTTTTTTACGCGTCCGTCAGATGTTTGTTAACCGAGGAGGCCGAGCTCAGAGAAGTACTTCTGGGCACCGGGATGGAAGGGAACCGGAACACCCTTCACAGCGGATTCGGCGGAGATCAGTTCCTTCTTGGCATGGGTCAGGTCGCCGGCCTTCTCAAAGAGCACCTTCGTGAGCTGGTAGACCAGGTCCTCACCGAGGTCCTTTTTGCAGATCAGAACCGCGCTGACCGCGGGCACCGTGACGTCTTCGGTCATGCCGTTGTAGGTGCCGGCCGGCACGGTCACGGGCACGTAGAAGCTGTACTTCTCCGAAAGCGTCGCGAGGGCGGCTTCATCCAGACCGATCAGATTCACGTCCCGCTTGTTGTCCACCTCGATGATCGAGGTGTTCGGAAGGCCCGAAGTCACAAAGAACGCGTCGATCTGCTGGTTCTGGAAGGCGGTGGAGGATTCGTCGAAGGAGTAGTGGTGCGCGGTGATGTCGGCAAGGGTCAGCCCCGCGTTTTCCAGGATCTGCACGGCGTTGAAGTACACGCCGGAGCCCGCCGCGCCGACGGACACGTTGCGGCCCTTGAGGTCCGCCACGGTCTTGATGCCGCTGTCCGCCGCCACGACAATCTGCACCAGCTCCGGGTACAGCGCGCCGATGGCCTGGAAGGAATCGATCACCTGGCCGTCAAAGAAGTCCTTGTCGCCCTGGTAGGCGTAGTACATGACGTCGTTCTGAACCGTCGCCAGTTCCGCCTCACCATCGTTGATGAGGATGATGTTGGCCTTGGAGCCGCCGGTGGACTGGGCCGATACGTCGAGATCTTCGATGTTGGCCATCCACAGCGCGGCGATGTCGCCGCCAAGGGCGTAGTAGGTACCCGTGGTGCCGCCTGTCGCCAGGCCCAGGTACTCGGTTGCGCCTGCAACTCCGACCATCGAGAAAACCAGAATCAGCGACAGGCAGATTGCGAACAGCTTCTTCATGTATGCGTCCCCCCATTATAAAAATATATGCGACATTATACAATATGGCGAAAGATAACGCAAGAT
>JAEZTD010000070.1 GCA_023443705.1 Bacillota bacterium
TGGCTGGAGGCGGTGGCCTACGCGCTGGCGGCCGAGCCCAACCCCGAACTGGAAAAGACCGCCGACGAGGTCATCTCACTGATCGGCCGCGCGCAGCAGCCGGACGGCTACCTCAACACCTACTACACCGTGAAGGAACCGGGCAAGCGCTGGACGAACCTGCGCGACTGCCACGAGCTGTACTGCGCCGGGCACATGATGGAAGCGGCAGTCGCCTACTTCGAGGCGACCGGCAAGCGCGAACTTCTTGACATCATGGTCCGCATGGCACGGCACATCGACACCGTCCTCGGCCCGGAGGAGGGCAAGCTGCACGGCTACCCCGGCCATCAGGAGATCGAGTTGGCGCTGGTCCGCATGTACGACGCCACCCATGACCCGCTCATGATGAAGCTGGCCAGCTACTTCATCGACGAGCGCGGCAAAAAGCCCAACTTCTTCCACCTCGAACACGAAAAGCGTAGCGGCTCGTACCACTTCCCGCTTCACAAGCTCGGCGACAGCTATGCGCAGAACCATTTGCCCGTTCGCGAGCAGACGAGCCTCGAGGGCCACAGTGTGCGCGCGCTGTACATGGCCGCCGGCATGGCGGATGTCGCCCGCGTGACGGACGACGATACGCTGATCCGCGCCTGCCGCACGTTGTTTTTCAACACCGTGAAGCACCGCATGTACATCACCGGAGGCGTGGGATCCACCCACCACGGCGAGGCGTTCACCTTTGACGACGACCTCCCCAACGACACCGTCTATGCCGAAACCTGCGCGTCCATCGCCCTCCTGTTCTTCGGTCGTGCGATGCTGCAGATCGAGGCCGACGGCCGCTACGCCGACGCGATGGAACAGGCGCTCTACAACACCTGCCTCGCGGGCATGTCGCTCGATGGGCACAACTTCTTCTACGTCAACCCGCTGGAGGTGTGGCCGGAGGCTTCCCACAAGGACCCCGGCAAGAAACACGTGCTGCCCGTGCGCCCCAAGTGGTACGGCTGCTCCTGCTGCCCGCCGAACCTGGCGCGGCTCGTGATGTCGCTGGGCAGGTACGCCTACGGCTTCCGCGGCGACGAAGTATACGTCCACCAGTACGTCGCCGGCAGCGCGGCGCTCGAAACCGGGGCCGGGAAGCTCGCGTTCTCCCTCGAAACGAACTATCCGTACGACGGCGAAATGCGCTTCACCATGCCCGCCGGGCGCTACGGCGTGAACCTGCGCATCCCCGGCTACGCAAACGGCCGCTACGAAATCCTGCTGAACGGTCAGTCCATGCAGGCAAAATGCGAAAACGGCTATGCCCGCGTGTCCCGGGAATGGGCGGAGGGCGACCTTCTCACGCTGCGCCTCGCCTTCGTCCCCCGCCGCGTGTACGCCGATCCGCGCATTCGCGAGGACATCGGCCGGGTGGCGGTCATGCGCGGCCCGCTGGTGTTCTGTCTCGAGCAGGCGGACAACGGGGAACTCCTCTCCGGCATCTGGCTGGACGCGGATTCTCCGCTTGAAGAGCGCTGGAACGGGAACAAGCTGGGCGGCGTAATGGAAATCACCGCCCGCGGCGCGCGGTTGATGCCGCAGCCGGACAGCGCGCCCTATCTGGACGCGCCGCCCGAAAAAACGCCCGCGGAACTGACCTTCATCCCCTATTACGCCTGGGCCAACCGCGGCGAGGGCGAGATGACCGTATGGGTGCGGGAGAACTGACCGCCCGCGCTGTGGCGCATTGAAACACAGCGCCGAAACCGTTGTGGATACGCCCTTGCGCAGGGAAACAATCAACGACCGCCGTCTGCATTGACGGCGGTCGTTCAGACCATCAACAAAGTCTCCATAGGGTTTCAATCGTTCCCGGCGGCGTGTACGCCGGGAACGGGATAGCGCCACCAGTATGCATATTGGTGGCGCTATCTATACCTTGGGTCAGTGCGCCGCTCGGAAATCCGTGAGGATTTCAGGCGCACGCAGGATTCCTTCCTTCGCATCGAAAAAACCATAGGGTTTTTCGATGCCTTGAACGACCGCCGTCTACATTGACGGCGGTCGTTCAGACATCAACAAAGTCTGCGCAAAAATGCCAATGCTCCGTCCGCGCCGCGGGTTTTTGCGCAGGGATGTAAGGCAAAGGCCGGAACCGGGCAATCAGGCTTCGGCGCGGGCTCTTTCCCTGAGGATGGCCTCGACCTCCGCGGCGGGCATGGGCTTGTAATAATAATAGCCCTGCACTTCGTCGCACATCCTGCTTTTCAAAAAGCTCAGCTGTGTAGAGCTTTCGACGCCCTCCGCCACCAGCTTCATCTCCAGATTCTTAGCGAGATTCATGATGACCACGGCGATCGCCTGATCCTTCGCGCTCCTGTCAATTCCGCGAACGAACTGGATGTCCATCTTGAGCTTGTCCACGGGCAGCATCTTCAGCCGGTTGAGCGAGGAGTACTCAGTGCCGAAGTCGTCGATGGAAATTGAAATACCCAGCGCCTTGAGCTCGGTCAATACGCGGATGATGTAGTCTGGCTCGCGCATGGTGGTGCTCTCGGTGATCTCCAGCTCCACCTGCGCGGGATCAATGCCGGTTTTTTCCAAAATATCGGAAACCTGCGCGACGAGGTTGGGGTTTCGAAGCTGCACAACCGACAGGTTGACCGCCATCCTGATGCTCACGAGCCCGTCCGCCTTCCAGGCCGCCATCTGCCGGCAGGCGGTTTCGAGAACCCAGGCGCCGATGGAATTGATCAGCCCGGTCTGCTCCGCCAGCGGAATGAATTCGGCCGGAGAGATCATCCCGCAATCCGGATGGAACCAGCGAATCAGCGCCTCGAGGCCGATGATCTTCTCCGTCCTGAGGTCGATCTGCGGCTGGTAGTAGACAACCAGCTCGCTCTTCTCCAGCGCCCGGTAAAGGCTGTTGGACAGGTTGACCCGGTACTGCACCATTTCCTTCATGTTGCCGGAGCAGAATGCGTACTGATTCTTGCCCTTTTCCTTGGCGGTGTACATGGCGATGTCCGCGTGCTTGACGAGGGTGTTCGCGTCCTCGCCGTCGGCCGGGAACACCGAAATGCCGGCGCTGGCGGTGATGAAGATCTCCTGCCCCTTGATGCGCATCGGCTGCTGGAAGATCGCCATGACCTTATCGGCCACTTTTTCGATGTCGTCTGCGTCCACGATGTTGTTGATGAGAACCAGGAACTCATCGCCGGCGTAGCGGGCCACGGTGTCGGACTTTCGAAGGGTCTCGGTCAACTTGCGGCTGACGGTCTGGATCAGCATGTCGCCGCCCTCGTGTCCCATCGTATCGTTGATGGATTTGAAAAAGTCCAGATCCAGAAACAGGATGCCAAGCGCCGTGTTGTTCCTTCGAGCCAGGTGTATGGCCTGCTCCGCCCTGTCCAGAAACAGCTGCCGATTGGGCAGACAGGTCAGCGCGTCGTAATAGGCCATAAACTGTATGCGCGCTTCGCTGCTGAGTTTTTCCATCGCGCTGGAGACGACGCGGGAGATGGTGGGCAGCAGCATGCGCTGGTCCCTCCACAGGCTGTCGGGCTGCGAGGCTTCGACGTACAGAAACGCGATGGGCTTCTCGCCCATGAGAATCGGTACGATGAGCCAGGACGACCGCGCGCGCCGATCCGCCCGGGAGCCGTCCGCCTTCTGGGCGAACCCGGGCTGGTCGCCCGCGGGGTTTTCGCGGCGGTACGCCGCCCAGCGGCGCAGCGCGGCGTCCAATTGTTCCGGCCCCAACGACTGACCGTCCGCGCAGGCGGTATGAATGCCCGTCAGTTCGCTGAACGCATCGTCCACCGCGCAAACAAGCACGGTTTCGGACTGGTAGTGCGCGGCCAGCAGATTGAGCAGTTCGCGCACCTTGCCCTCGGCGCTTTCCTTATTCGCCTGGGAGAAACTGATCACGACCGCGCTGATCAGCGACTGAAACCGCGCCTGCCCGGCGTTTTCCCGAAGCCTGCGCAGGTAGACCCGATGCACGCAAATGGCTACGCACAGAATAAAGGCGATGATGATGATCCGGCCGAAATACGTGCGATGGTCGATCAGGACGAGCCGTTGCGGCGCGACGCCCAAGATGTACAACTGGCTGAACAGCGCGGAAACCCCGGAGGCAAAAAGCATGTTGTTGGAGTTGAACACCAACGCGCTGAAAGTGAGCATCAGCGGAAACGTCCACATGGTCATCCCGCCGAGGTCCGCCATGTTGATCGCCAGGATCGGCGTGATCGACAAAATGGCGATGATGAGCAGCATCTCAAGGCTGGCGTAGCCTTTCCCCCTGCGTTCCACAAGCAGGATCAGCGCGCCGAACACCACAAGGAGTACGCTTGCGAAGATCGCCAGCACCGGATTCTCAACCGACCACCAGAAGTGCTCCAGCGAGAAAAGCGTCGCGTTGCCCAGGATCAGGCCGATGGAAGTTACCCGAAAAACGATGCGGCGCAGGTTGTCGTCCAGAATACGCTCGCCGATTCTCTCCATGCGCGCATTGAGCCGGTGTTGTCTTTCGAGCATTTGGACGATGGCCGCCAGCGGAACGGCAAACAAAACCGGCGTGGCGAACGGGATCGGAGAAGGGGAAAGCAGCCCACCGCGCATGTCTGCGAACGCGCCGAGGGCAAAGGAGGCGACAAAAGCGCCGACCAGTGCGCGGGCCGACCTTTGGGCCCCCGGCCGGACGCCCGACCGCAGCCACCGCCATAGAAGCGCCAGGCATACGACCGCCACAGCGATGAAAAAAAACCAGAACAGGATGTCCCAGGCGGTGAGTCCCCCCACGCGCGCCCAGCCGGCTGGCCCCCGCTCAAATACATAG
>JAEZTD010000144.1 GCA_023443705.1 Bacillota bacterium
GCTTCACCCCGAGGCGGTTGATCGGTACTGCAAGGCCTATGGTGTCACGCCCAACGCGCTGTTCACGGCCGCCTTTGCCTATGCGCTGGCCAGGTGGACAAATCAGTCGAGCGTTGTGTTCACCGCGATTTACAACGGCCGCACCGACCCGCGTACATTCCCGATGGTGGGCATGCTGGTCAAGACGCTGCCGGTATACGCACAGATTGACGACGCGCGCAGCGTTGGCGAATACGTCTCCGCCATGAAGGAACACCTTGCGGGGCTGATGGCCAATGACCTTTTCTCCTTCGCGGAGGCCAGCCGCGCATATGGCATCCGTTCCGATGTCATCTTCGCCTATCAGGGCGACGATTTCACCTCATTCTCGATCGCCGGGCATCCTGCGGAGCAGGTTGCTCTGCCGCTGCACACCGCCAAAGCTCCGCTGAGCATCGACGTATTCCGAGAGGGCGATGCCCATCGCTTCAACTGGGAGTATCGCGCCGACATGTACTCTGAAGGGTTGATTGCCTCGCTTGCGGACGCAACCGCCACCGCCGTTTTGAGCATGCTCACGGCGGACCGCCTCGGCGACGTGCGCATCACTTCTCCAGAAGCCCTGGCGCTTCTTGAGCGCTTCAATGATACTTTCTGGCCCGTGACGCAAAAGCCAGCATACCGCCTGATGGAGGAGCAAGCGCAGCGCACGCCCGACCGTACCGCGGTCATCGCGTGCGGCGAAAAGCTGACCTATCGGCGCCTCAATGAGCAGGCCAACCGGGTGGCTAACGCGCTGATTCGCGCGGGTGTCGGGCCGAATGCCATCGTCGGCGTCATGCTGGAGCGCAGCCAGTACGTACCCATCGCGCGGCAGGGCATCCTCAAGGCGGGCGGGGCGTTTTTGTGCATCGATCCCGAATACCCTGATAACCGCGTTGCCTACACCATCGAGGATTCCGGTATGCGCCACTTGATCGTCACCCGAGACATCCTGGCGTGCAGAAGTGATCTGCTCACGAGGGCGGATCTCAAGGTCTCGCTGATTGAGGAAATGCTGCTTGAGGAGTCCTCCGAAAATCCGGGCGTGCCGGTCGATCCCGATGACATTTGCTACTGTATTTACACTTCCGGCTCGACGGGTCGGCCTAAAGGCGTCATGATTTCGCAGCGCAACCTGGTGAATTTTGTGGACGCGAATCCCCGGAACCCCGAAATCCTGGGCTACACCCAGCGCGGCAGCGTTTCTTTGGCGCTGGCGGCCATCACGTTTGATGTGTCCATCATGGAGGAATTCATCCCTCTGACGCACGGACTGACCATTTGCATGGCGAGCGAAGAGGAGATCCACAACCCGCTCGCGCTGTCGAGGCTGATTCTTGAAAATGATGTGGACATCATGACATGTACACCTTCATTCCTGATGAACATCATTGATATTGCAGAGATTCGCCCGGCCATTAAACGGATCGCGGCATACGACATCGGCGCGGAGGCGTTCCCGGCCGCGCTTTTTGACAAAATTTACGCCATACGTCCCGACGCGCACATCATGAACGGCTACGGTCCCTCCGAAGCGACCATCAGCTGTACGATGGCGGTGATCACAAGCCGGGACCACGTAACCATTGGAAGGCCCGCCGCGAATGTGCGCGCATACATGCTGAATTCAAACGGCAATGTGCTCCCCGCCGGCGCGCTGGGAGAGATGACTCTGTGCGGCGAGGGGATTGGCCTTGGCTACATCGGACTTGATGAGATGACGCGTGAGAAGTTTATAAGCCTCGCTGGTCTGCGCGCTTACAGGACGGGCGACCTGGCCCAATGGACGACGGAAGGCGAGATCAAATTCCGCGGTCGGACGGACAATCAGGTCAAGCTGCGCGGCCTGCGCGTGGAGCTGGGCGAAATCGAAACGGCAATCAATGATTTCCCTGGCGTGTCCACCAGCATCGTGCTCGTCAGAGGAGGCGAATCGGATCAGTTCCTTGCCGCGTACTTCACCGCCGCGGACATAATTGACAAGCAGGTGCTGACAGAATATCTAACGCAGCGGCTGACAGCCTACATGGTGCCGAGCGTTATGATTCAGTTGGATTCTATGCCGCTCACCGCCAACGGAAAAATTGATAAAAAAGCCTTGCCCGAACTGGAATTTGGCGCGATTGAACGGGAATATGCCGCGCCGGTGAACGAACTGGAGTGTGTGTTCTGTGAGCTGTTTGAAAGCATACTCACACTGGCTCGCGTCGGCGCCACCGACAATTTCTTCGAGATCGGCGGTACGTCGCTGAGCGCTTCCAAGGTGGCGATGTTTGCGATGGCGAAGGGCTACGCCATCGTGTACGCGGACGTGTTCAAAGCGCCCACAGCGCGTCAACTGGCGGAGCTCGCGGCCGATCGTCGCGACCAGTCCGCCCCGGCCGCGTCAACCAAAGAAGCAGCGGACCCGGTCGCGGATTACGATTATGCACGCCTTGCGCCGGCGCTGGCGCCGAACCGCGTCGAGCGCGTGAACCAGTCCGTTTTCGGAGATGTCACGGACATCCTGCTCACCGGCGCGACAGGTTTCCTGGGGATGCATATCCTCCATGAGTTCCTCTCGCATTATCCGGGCAAGGTTTATTGCCTTGTGCGACGGGGACGCGCGAACTCGGTCAGCCACCGCTTGAAGACCATGCTGGTATACTACTTCAACCGGGCGTACGAGGAATTGTTTGATACCCGAATATTCTGCGTGGAGGGCGACATTACCGACGACGGCGTGGTGGGTAACCTTTCGGATATCAAGTTTGATACGCTTGTGAACTGCGCGGCATGCGTCAAACACTTTGTCGCGGATGATTCGCTTGAGCGCATCAATGTGCGTGGCGTCGAAAACCTGGTGGCGCTTTGCCGCAGGACCGGGCGGCGGCTGGTACAAATCTCCACCGTGAGCATTGCGGGCGAGGGGAAAAAAGGCACGCCGCCGGCGGATAGGCGCCTTGCCGAACATGAGCTGTACATCGGCCAGGCGCTGGACAACGCATACATTCATTCAAAGTTCCTCGCCGAGCGAACGGTTCTTGCGGCAATCGCGGAAGGCCTCGATGCCCGCATCATGCGGGTGGGCAATCTTATGAGCCGCGCAAGTGACGGCGAGTTCCAGATCAACTTCCTGACCAACGGCTTCATGCGGCAGCTTCGCGGCTACCGCGCGCTCGGCGTGTTCCCAATGGGCGCGATGAACGTACCGGTCGAGTTTTCGCCGATTGATTCCACCGCTGCGGCCATTTTGAAGCTGGCCGGGATGGGCGGCGGATTCACCGTATTCCATCCGTACAACAACCATGTGATCTATATGTCGGACGTGATCAGCGCGATGAACCAATGTGGCTTCGGGATCGAGGTTGTGCCGGACGAGGCATTCCAGCTCGCGCTCCATGCGGCCTTGGAGGATTCCAATCTCAATGCGACGGTTTCCGGGCTGATCGCTTATCAGTCCGACGATTCCGGCGACAAGACTTACATGCTGGATGCGGACAACCGCTTTACGACCGAAGTTCTTTACCGCGCGGGCTTCAAGTGGCCAATCACCGGCGACAGCTATCTCCAGGGCGCCGTCCGCGCCCTGGAGGGGCTTGGGTTCTTCGAGCGATGATTCGCGTGTTTGCCACGGATGTCACGCCGCTGGACATTGGAGAAGGCCTGCGCTTCGTCAGCCCCGGCAGGCGGCGCAAGGTGAGCGCCTATCAAAACGAGCGTGACAGGAAGCTGTCCCTGGGCGCGGAGCTTCTGCTGAATTACGGGCTTCGGCAGCTTGCGCCGCAGACTCCGCGCCCCGCGGAAACCATCGCGGACGTTCATGGGAAACCCCGGCTGACCGGGTCCCCGTTTCATTTCAATCTATCACATTCAGGCGCGTATGCGGTCTGCGCGATCTGCGACAGGCCCGTGGGCGTGGATGTGGAGCAGGAAGTGGAAACGAGCCTTGAGATTGCCCGGAAATTCTTCCACCCCGACGAGTACCGCCGCATTGCCGCCTGTCCAAATCCGACGAGCTGCTTTTTCAAACATTGGGTGCTGAAGGAAAGCTATTTAAAGGCTGTAGGCCTCGGCTTCGGGCGGGCGCTGAATTCGTTTTGCATTGACCTGGACGATGGTTCGGCGCGGGTTACTGAAAATGGCCTGACACTGCCATTTGTGCTTGCGTCCTGGCTGATGGACGGCCATCATCTGGCTGTGTGCTGCAAGTCTCATGCGCCGTTGACCTTGGATGTTTTGGAGGTGGTGGGCATACGAGAATGCATAAGGCAAAATCAATAGAACAGGTTTCTTGACAACCATATTATTACTGGTAACCCACCCGAACCATGTTCTGCCAGACGGTTGCGGCTTTGCCCCTCTCTTAACGATTTTGTTGCCAAGCTCAAGTTGTCCGTTTGAAAGTGACCACGCTGCTGCTAAAATCGCCATCAAGAAATATGCTCAGCCCCATGTTCATAAGCGTAGCACCTGAATACTGCCTGCCATTGTCTGCTTGATAGTATGCGGTTGGATTCAGGTTCACCATTCTCACACGGATGGGCGGCATGTTGGCAACGGTAAGAATACGGAAGACACACAGGATCGCGGTGTTTCCGTCCTCGCCAACGAATTGCCATGCCGCATAACGGTTGTTGTCAGGCGATATCAGGCGTGAAAAGCGGCCTGTTTGCGTAAGGGTTCGTATGCGCTTGACCTTTTCAACCATCGTCCGTATGATTTCACAGTCGTTATCCGTCGCTTTATTTAAATCAAGCTCGAATCCAAAATTGCCGCTGAGCGCTACGTCCCCCCGCATTTGCATGGTGGTGGTGCGCTTTAATTGGTGATTCGGTACGGCGCTTACATGTGCGCCCATAGCGCTTGCGGGGTAGACCAGCGAGGTCCCGTACTGAATACTCAACCGTGCAACCGCGTCGGTATTGTCGCTGGTCCATGTTTGCGGCATATAGTAGAGCATACCCCCGTCAAACCGCCCGCCGCCGCCGGAACAGGATTCAAACAGCACGCGGGGAAACGCGGTGACAATGGCATCAAGCACCCTGTAAAGGCCCAGCATGTAACGGTGCTGCGTTTCCATCTGCCTGTCCCGCGGCAGCGTGGAGGAGAAGTATTCGGTCATGTTGCGGTTCATGTCCCACTTGACATAATCCACCTGTCCTTCCCGCAGTACGCGGGATATAGCATCAATGACGTAATCCTGCACCTCCACGCGGCTGAGATCCAGAATCAGCTGATTCCGCTCCTCTGTGCGGCCACGCCCGCCTACATGCAGGCACCAATCGGGATGCGCGCGATACAGGTCACTGTCCGGGGAGATCATTTCCGGCTCAACCCAGATGCCAAACAGCATGTCCAGCGCATGGATTTTTTCAGACAGCCCCGAGAGCCCGTTTGGCAGTTTGTCCCTGTTCACAAACCAGTCGCCGAGGGAACAATTGTCGCTGTCACGCTTTCCAAACCAGCCGTCATCCAGTACAAAAAGCTCGATGCCGAGGTCCTTGGCCTTCCGCGCCAGGTTCAGGATTTTTTTTTCGTTAAAGTCAAAGTAAGTAGCTTCCCAGTTGTTGATCAGAATGGGCCGTTCCCTGTCCCGCCAATGGCCCTTTGCAAGTCGTGTACGATACAGTTTATGGTAGATGCAGGACATGCCGTTTAGGCCCTTGTCTGAAAACACCAATACTGCCTCGGGGGTCTGGAAACACTCGTCTGGCAGAAGCCGCCAGTTAAATACATTGGGGTTCATCCCGATAGAGAGGCGTGTGTTGTGGGCGTTGTCCACATAGGCGAAGCCCAGGAAACTACCGCTGTATATAAAATTGACCGCCCATACATTTCCACAATGCTCCGTCGCGTGATGCTCGCACAGGGCAACGAAGGGGTTTTCTTCGTGGCCTGACGCGCCGCGCTGACTGAAGATCCGGTATTCTCCATCACCCGCTGCGGTGCGCACGATGCCCCGTTCTCTTGCCCAAGCCCCCTTCAGGTGAATGATGTCATATTCGTTGCCCCACAGAGGAACGGAAGCGGGCATCACGCCCTTAATCATGAGCGGGTGATCCCCTTCGTTTTGTATGCGCATGCTTCTTGTTATCGCGCCATCCGTTTCGAAAACCGAGTATTGCAATGTGACAAAAAGTCCGGTTAAGGCATCTTTGAGATTAATTTCCAGGCTTTGCGCTTCATGGTCGCCTTCTACATAGGTGGCGGGAAGGTTTTCTAGAGCGCGCTTTCCGCATTGTATTCTGTGGGATACATATCGTAAATCGACGACATCGTTGCCGTCTGCATTCTGAACATCAATCGCGGGCGTACCATACCAGCCCGTGCCGAGCGTGGGGAGTTCGGAGGGCTGCCAGTTGATCGGCAGATCAAAGGAAACAAAAGCCGGGTAGTCCTCAAGCGTGGGGTGCATCGCGCCGTCTGGTATCCGCTTGCCCCAATACAAGTTCATCAGCCTGTTATCAGGCGTAATATGGAGCACATAGCTAACGTCGCCGCCAGAAAGCGAAAAAGTCTTATCTGCTTCAACAAATGAGATAGGCATCTTTTTTCCCCTTTCTTTGTCAGAGGTACGTTATCCCGAACCAACGAAAAATCGAACAGACTGAAATTTATGGACGAAGATGCGCTGCAAAGATGTCGCCGTTAACCGCGGTAGCAGCGGATCGGCCGTTAAGCCGAAGAGTACGCTTATGCATCGATAGCGGAATGCTCATGCGATTTGAAGGGAACTTTTTTTGCCCAGACTCCCCTATCCATCGTAACCCTCCTCGATTTTGGGGCCGGAACGAATATTGACCCGGATACTTTGACGACGGCTACCCAGCAGTTAAGCGGGCAGTGCCGCAGGGATGTATGTGTATATTTTACCCCAGGTTGGCTTCTTGGGCAAGAAAATGCCGACTGAAACAATATTTGAAATTCAAGCACCTTAAAAGGAAGCTGCCTATCGTCCCACACTTAAACACCAACCGCCTGCCGGAGCGTATCGTCAATATCTCCCTCAAAGAAGTGGATGTACCGGTTGTAGGTGATCTCCACGATCGCGTGGCTTAGGGGCTTCGAGATGATCTTCACCTCCACGCCCCGGGCGTACAGATTTGAAGCGGAGGGCGCCTTAGCGCACAAGCAGGGTCCCATTTCTGCAGTGGGCTGATGGTGCGAGAAATCACACAAAGCTGTTTATCAATCGCTGTTTCCAAAATTCGACAACAATAAGCGTAAAATCGCGCATTTGAAGTAAAAAACGGACACGCCCTTCTTATTGATGCTATCCTCTAGCCAGGAAAGCAACGAAGAGAGAGGGGGTGTTTATTTTGAGCGGAACTGATAGGCGGCGAGAAGATCGGGCGCTGTCTGCCCCCAATTCCGGCGGCAACGTTTGGCCGAAACAGAGCTGTCCCGCTTTTACGCCACGCAGCGGCGCGGCGGAGCAGACCTGTTGGTACTGCATCCACGCCGACTTCCATCTGGATAAACCCCGCGCGTTGGATGTGGGCGTATGCTACTGGCCGAAGAAGATGTAGGTGGAAAAAGCGGGCGACGGACTGTGAAGCGACTTTATTCATTGCCCTGACACCGGACCTTTTGTCCACATGAAGCATTCATGGCTCCGCGCCGTCCATCCGGTCAGCAAATTGAATTATTGGAGGATATGAAAATGAGGTTTCTCTCTTTGATACTGGCGATCAGCATGGTGGTGTCTTTAGCGCTCGTCACCCCGGGATATGCCGAAGTGCCGGAGAGCGCGGCCCTGTGGG
>JAEZTD010000204.1 GCA_023443705.1 Bacillota bacterium
GTATAATGCCGGTACACAGAAGAAAGGGTGAATTCTATGGCGCTTTTTCATGCTGAGCTGTATTCCGGGGTTCTGGGGATGCAAACCGAGGTCAACGTGATCCTGCCCAACCGTCTGCGGGATGGCATGGCCGGCCCCGGCGCAAAGCGGGAAGGGTCCCTTCAGGCGCTCTACCTGCTGCACGGCATGTCGGACAACCACATGGCCTGGTGCCGCCAGACGTCCATCGAGCGCTACGCCGCCGAGTACAACCTGGCGGTCATCATGCCCACCACCGGGCTCTACTGGTATACCGACGCGCCCGGCGGGCAGAAGTGGTGGACGTACGTCAGCAGGGAGCTTCCGGAGCTCATCCATGATTTTTTCCCTGAGATCAGCACGCTGCCGGAGCACACCTTCGCCGCGGGGCTTTCGATGGGCGGCTACGGCGCGCTGAAGCTGGGGCTGCGGGGCGGCGGGCGCTTTTCCCGCGTGGCGTCGCTCTCCGGCGCGGTGAACATCGCCCGGGACCATGAAAAGCCGGGTGCGGGCGATGACAACGCCTACTTTAACGGGATTTTCGGCACGAATGAAGCGGCGACCGGCTCCTTCAACGATCTGATGGCCGCGGCGGAGGCGCTTCCGGATGCGGACAGGCCCCGGGTCTACATGTGGTGCGGCACCGAGGACTTCCTCTACGGCCAGAACGCCGTGATGCGGGACCACCTGACAACGCTGGGCTACGACCTCACCTATGAAGAATCCCCCGGCGACCACCAGTGGAAATACTGGGACGAGCGGATCGAGCGCCTGCTCAAGTGGCTGCCGCTCAACCGGGGTTAAGGCCCAAATGTAATATATCGGAAGTAACCGCACCCATTTCAACATATTGTTATATTGACAATTGTGCGTGTCCGTGTTATCTTTACATGTGCTGAACATTCTTAAGCATGGATCTTGTAATCGAGGTGGACGCATGGAAAACGCGATCGCGCAGGATCAGCTCCTGCGCATGGAGGGCATAGAAAAGCTCTTCCCCGGCGTGCACGCGCTGAACAACTGCCGCTTTGAAATCCGCCGCGGCGAGGTACACGCGCTGGTGGGCGAAAACGGCGCCGGAAAGTCAACCATGATGAAGGTACTGACCGGCATCTACAAAAGAGACGGCGGCACCATTCACTTCAAGGGTCGGGAGATCGACCTTTCCTCGCCCGAGGAGGCGCAGGCGCTGGGGATCGGCATCATTCACCAGGAATTGAACCTGATGCCGCACCTGAGCGTGGCGGAAAACATCTTCATCGGCCGGGAGCCGATGCGGGGCCCGTTCCTCGACAAAAAAAAGGCCAACGCGGACGCGCGAAAGCTCCTGAACTCCCTTCGGATCGACATCGACCCGACCATCCCCTGCAACAAGCTCTCGGTGGCCAAGCAGCAGATGGTGGAGATCGCCAAGGCGCTGTCCTACGACAGCGAGCTTCTCGTGATGGACGAGCCCTCCGCCGCGCTGACCGAGGCCGAGGTGCAGGAGCTGTTCCGCTTCATCCGGGACCTTAAAAAGCGCGGCCACGCGATCATCTACATCTCGCACCGGCTGGACGAGCTGCCGCAGATCACCGACCGAATCACCGTCATGCGGGACGGCCAGTACGTGGGCACCGTCAACACGGCCGACGTGACCAAAGAGCAGATCATCGCCATGATGGTCGGCCGCGTGATCTACGAGCAGCCCAAGACCAAGAGCGAGGTGCCCGAAGGCGCGCCGGTGATCCTGGAGGCCAGGAGCCTCGTGGCCAACAACGTCAAAAACGTCAGCTTCCAGCTGAAAAAGGGCGAGATTCTGGGCTTTGCCGGGCTCATGGGCGCGGGGCGCACCGAAACCATGCGCGTTCTCTTCGGCGCGGACCCGAAGGCCGGCGGCGAGATCCTTTTAAACGGCAAGCCCGTGAAGATCGAATCCCCGGCGGACGCGGTGGATCTGGGCATCGGCTACCTGTCTGAGGACCGGAAGGCCTTCGGCGTGGCGGTGGGCCTCTCGGTCAGCGAAAACAGCGTCATGGCCAACCTGGACAAGTATTCCTCCGGCGGGTTCGTCAACCGGAAGCGTGTGAACGAGGTCACGCAGGAGTACGTGGACAAGCTGTCTATCAAGACCCCCGGCGTCCGTCAGCTCGTGAAAAACCTCTCCGGCGGCAACCAGCAGAAGGTGGTCATCGCCAAGTGGCTGATCAAGAACTGCGACATCCTGATCTTTGACGAACCCACCCGCGGCATCGACGTGGGCGCGAAGAGCGAGATCTACCAGCTGATGAACGAGTTGGTGCGGATGGGCAAGTCCATCATCATGATCAGCTCCGAAATGCCGGAACTTCTTAGGATGAGCGACCGGCTGGTCGTGATGTGCGAAGGCCGCGTAACGGGCGAACTGGACATTTCCGAGTCCACGCAGGAAAAGATTATGACGCTGGCCACGATGGCGAAGCGTGAGGAGTGACGGCCATGACACATCAAAAAGAACTCAAATCCCCGGCCTCCGGCGGAAGTTTTGAACTTCAGAAGCTGTTCGCGCCGCTGGCGATGGTAATTCTGTACATCTTCTTCGCGTTCTTCGGCGTCAACTTCTTCTCGGTGGAGTCGCTGGTCAATATCCTGAACGCCTCCTACTTCATCGGCTTCATGGCGCTGGGCGTGACGTTCGTCATCATCACCGGCGGCATTGACCTGTCCCTGGGCACCACAATGATCTGCGGCATGCTGATCGGCGGCATGGCGCAGAACGCGGGCTTCAGTATCTGGGCCTCGCTGGTGCTGGGCGTGGCGGTCTGCACCCTCATCGGCCTTTTGAACGGCCTTATGATCGCCTACCTGAAGTTGCCCCCCTTCATCGCCACCTTGGGCACCCAGATGATGGGCATGGGCTTTGGCGCGATCATCACCAAGGTCACCACCATGCGCTATACTGACCAGACTTTCAAGCGCCTGTTCTACAAGCTCGGGAACGAGGAAACGATGGGCATCTTCCGCTCCTTCCCGATCGGCATCGTATGGCTGGCCGCGGTGTTCTTCATCGCCTGGGTGGTCTTAAACCGCACGCGGTTTGGCCGCTACACCTTCGCGATGGGCTCCAACTATGAGGCGGCGCGCCTCTCCGGCATCAAGACGAAGTACTGGCTGACGCTGGTGTACACGCTGTGCGGCTTCTTCTGCGGCCTGGCGGGCATCTTCTACTCGGCGGTGTACACCACCATCATCCCCTCCACCGGCAACGGGCTGGAGCTTCTCGCCATCGCGGGCGTCGTCATCGGCGGCACGTCGATGGCCGGCGGCACCGGCTCCCTCACCGGCACGCTCATCGGCGTATTCACCATGTCGATCCTGCGCACGGGCCTGATGTCCATGGGTCTTCAGGGCCAGTGGCAGACGTTCATGACCGGCGCGGTCGTCGTGGGCGCGGTGCTCCTCGACCAGTACCGCGTGCGGCAGGCGAACAAAGTCCGCAAGGCATAATCGATTCTGTGCGGTCAAAGACCGCTGGAATAAATAGTAATTGGGAGGAACCTCGTATGAAGAAGGCCTTGGCATTGGTTCTCGCTCTGGTCCTCGCGTTTGCGATGACCGCCCCGGCATTCGCCGAAGCGAAGCCCTACATCGCGATCATCTCCAAGGGTTTCCAGCACCAGTTCTGGCAGACCGTCAACCTCGGCTCCAAGGATGCCGCCGAGAAGTACGGCGTGGACATCACCTTTGACGGCCCGGCTTCCGAGTCCGAAATCCAGGTTCAGATCGACATGCTCAACGCGGCGCTGGCGAAGAACCCCAAGGCCCTGTGCCTTGCGGCCCTCGACACCGAGTCCGTGACCGAGCAGCTGCTCTCCGCGAAGGAAAAGGGTATCCCGGTGGTCGGCTTTGACTCCGGCGTTCCGAATGCCCCCGAAGGCTCCATCGTGTCCACCGCCTCCACCAACAACGAGGCCGCCGGCGCGCTGGCTGCCGAGCAGATGTTCGCCATCCCCGAGGTGAAGGCCGCCATCGAAGCCGCCACCCCGGAAGCCCCGATCATCCTGGGCGCCATGAGCCAGGACGCCACCTCCGCCTCCGTTGTGGGCCGCACCGTCGGCTACCTCAACAAGATGTGGGAACTGATCTCCGCCGTGAAGCCGGGCGAAGTCGCCATCACCGGCCACGACAAGTACAACAAGGCCTCGGAGTCCGGCAAGACCTCGGTTGAGCTGAACATCCTGGTGCCCGCGACCACCAACATCACCGATTGCCAGACCACCGCGCAGGGCCTGCTCCAGAAGAAGCCCGTCTCGGTGTTCTGCTCCAACGAAGCCACCGTGGCCGGCATCCTCGCCGCCACCACCGACGGCCAGGATCTCGACCGCGAAAACGGCGCCTTCAAGGACGTCATCGTGATCGGCTTCGACGCCGGCAAGAACCAGAAGGAAGCCGTCAAGAACGGCTGGTTCTATGGCTCCGTCACCCAGGATCCCTACATGATCGGCTACCTGGCCGTCGAGCTGGCCGTCAAGGCCATGAACGGCGAAACCGTTGAGCCCATGGTGGACACCGGCTGCCAGTTCTACACCGCCGCCAACATGGACGACGCGAAGATCTCGCCGCTGCTCTACGACTAATTAAAGAAGATTCCAATTAAGCCAGCAAAGAGGGCCGGAATCCGCACTGCGGATTCCGGCCCGACGGCTTTTGGCACGGTCCCATTCGACCG
>JAEZTD010000390.1 GCA_023443705.1 Bacillota bacterium
CTTCAGGAGACGCTGGCGCGGCTCGACAAAAAGCTGGACGGCTATGAGGAGCGCATGATGGGCATCGAAGAAAATCTGTACCAAGCGCCGGATTGAAAGCTGCGGCGCGGTTTGTGATCTGTTTCGGCCGGCCCAGGGCAATTTACAAGCCTTGACGCTGTGATATATTGCCAATATAATAACGATCGACGGTGGTTGCGCCGCCCTTTGGATGTCTGCGGGCGGCCTTTTCGCCTGCTCGATCGGCATGGGTGGCGGTTCCATCCCGCATCAGGAAAGGAAGGGTTTTCATGCTTCCCAAAAGCGAAATGTCCCAGATCAGGATCGGTACCTGCATTCCCGGCGGCGTCGCGCCGAACTGGGCGCCCGCGATGCTGGGCGCCGGGTTTGAAACCCTGTCCATCAATTTCCACATGGAATACGGCGAAGTTGACATCCTTGAGCAGGGCCCCAGGATGAAAGCGCTGGCCGAGGAAAAGGGCGCGGAGATCACCACGCTGGGCTACTACTGCAATGCGCTGGAGAACGAATCCCATCGGCTGAACCTGGAGAAGGCCATCGACAGCGCCCATCTCTACGGCGCAAAGATCGTTTCCACCTTTGCGGGCGCGTTTGAAGGAAGACCGGTGGACGAGGCGCTGCCCAGATTCGGCGAGGTGTTCCGAGAACTCGCGTTGCGCGCCGAGGACAGAGGATTGAAGCTCGCCATCGAAAACTGCCCGATGGGCGGCAGCTGGGACCGGGCCACCTGCAACATCGGCTTCAACCCCCGCGCCTGGGAGCGAATGTTCGACGAGGTGAAGAGCCCGGCGCTGGGCCTGGAGTGGGAACCCGCCCACCAGATGATCCAGCTGATCGACCCGATTGCGCAGCTTCGCAAATGGGTGAAGAAAGTCTATCACCTGCACGGCAAGGATGCCTCCGTCGACCGCCGCGCGGTCGAGGATTACGGCGTCCTGCGCGATACCGACTGGTATGCGCCGGAGCGCACCCCCGGCTTTGGCGACTGCAACTGGCGGGACATCTTTTACATCCTGCACACCGGCGGCTACACCGGCGACATCTGCGTGGAGGGCTATCACGACCCCATCTACAAGGGCGATTGGGAGATGACCGCCCAGAAACACGCCCTCGGGTACCTCAAGTGGTGTCGCGGCGGCGATTTTTCGAAGAACCCCTGGTGATCTTTCGCCATGCGACTCGCCCGGGTTTTTCCGGGCGCGGATCAAAAGATGCGGAGGGCATTCCGGATTAAGTACATGCACAGCGAGTGGAAGGGAAGGCTCGCGCACTGGAAGGAAACGCTCAAACAGGACTTTTATGTTCCGTTGGGCGACATCCCGATGTAGGGCTTTGCAACCATGGACCAACTGACGCCCGAGGAAGCATCAAAGGGCGATTTCAAGCCCATCCTCGCCGGCATCCGATGGGGGCACACCTACGAGTACCTGTGGCTGAAGGGCACGGTCACGCTGCCTGAGGAAGCGCAGGGCCGCCGTGTCGCGATGAACCTGAAGACGGGCGGCGAGGCCATGTTGTTTGTGGACGGCCAGGCCTTCGGCACCTGCCGGGCGGACTGGGTTAAGGAGCCCCATCACTTCGTCGTGGACAACGTGTTGACCGCCGCCGGGGAGGCGGACAGGCGGTAGGAACTCCTCGTGGAGGCTTACGCGGGCCATTTCTACCCGGAGAGCCCGATGGGCGGCTGCGCGACCGGCCCGGTGATGCCCGGCGCTTACCGGGACCCCAAGGCGGAGGGGGAGAGGGCGCTCTTTGAAGGCTGCACCTTCGGCATCTGGAACGAGGACGCCTACCAGCTTTACCTGGACGTGGACACGCTTCATCAGATTCTGGAACAGATCGACCCCGAGAGCCTCCGCGCCGACAGGATCGCCTCCGCGCTGGAAGGGTTCACGCTGGCGGTGGACTTCGAGCAGCCGCTGGAGGGCCGCATCGCGGACTACCAACGGGCACGGGCGCTCCTTCGCCCCGCGATGGAGGCGCACAATGGCTCTTCCGCGCCGGTCATGTACGCGGTGGGCAACGCCCATCTCGACCTCGCCTGGCTGTGGCCGATGGCTGAGACCTACCTGAAGACCGCGCGGACCTTTGCCGCGCAGCTCAGGCATCTCGAGGAATACCCCGAATACCGCTTCATCCAGAGCCAACCCGCCGCCTACGAGATGTGCCGCGAACACTACCCGGAACTGTTCGCGCGCATCCTCGAGGCCAAAAAAGGCGGGCGGTGGATCGCCGAGGGGGCCATGTGGGTCGAGCCTGACACCAACATGACGGGCGGTGAATCGCTGGTGCGCCAGCTGATCCACGGCAAGCGCTATTATAAGGAAACGCTGGGTGTGGACAGCGTCGTGCTGTGGCTGCCGGACACCTTTGGCTATTCCGCCGCGCTGCCGCAGATTCTCGCCGGGTGCGGGGTCAAGTACCTGGTGACGCAGAAGATCTTCTGGTCCTACAATGAGGGAGACACCTTCCCGTACCATTATTTCACCTGGCAGGGGGCGGACGGCTCCCGTATCGACACGTTCCTCCCCACCAGCTACACCTACCGCACCGATCCAAATGAGCTTTGTGAGGCATGGCAGAAGCGCGTTGAAAAGCGCGGGCTGGACTCGTTCCTTTTGCCCTTCGGCTACGGCGATGGCGGCGGCGGCCCGTGCCGCGACCACATTGAATACGCGCGGCGCGCCGGGGACATCGAGGGCGTGCCCAAGGTTCGAATGGAGTCGCCCACACGTTTTTTTGAGCGGATGGAAGCGGAAGGCGACCCGCGTCACACCTATGTGGGCGAATTGTACTTCTCCGCCCATCGGGGCGTGTACACCTCCCAGGCGGCCATCAAAAAGGGAAACCGCGCGGGTGAAATCATGCTGCGCGAAGCCGAGCTGTGGGGCGCAATCGCGGCGCACGGCGGCTGGGAATACCCGCTTCAGAGAATGGACGCCGCCTGGAAGCGGCTGCTGCTCAACCAGTTCTACGACATCCTGCCCGGCTCTTCCATCGCGAGGGTCTATGAGGAAGCGCGAAAGGACCACCGCTGGATCATCGAAGAGGCCGAGGATGTGGCCGACAGCGCGCGCGGGGTTCTTATGAAGGAGGGCGGCGTGACGGTCTTCAACTCGCTGTCCTTTGATCGCGCTGAGCTCGTGGCGCTTCCCGAAGCCTTTGTCGGCGGCGCGGAAACCGCGGACGGCGCGCTGGCGCTCATCAATGCGCCCGCCTGCGGCGCGGTTTCGCTTGCGCTTTGAACGGGAAGGCTTCCCGCCCCGCGGCTCGTGCCCGCCTGACGCAGTCCGGCGCGGTGCTGGAGAACGGTCTCGTCCGCGCCGAGTTCAATGATCGTGCGGAGCTCATTTCCTACGTGGACAAGTCCACCGGACGGGAGTTCGCGGCGGGGCCGATGAACCGGCTGCTGATGTTCAAGGACGTGCCGCGCCTCTTCGATGCCTGGGACATCGACTCCAACTACATCCTGGAGCCAGTGGCGCTGGACGAGCCGGTGTCGTTGACCGTCTTGGAAGGGGAGGGCCTTCGGGCGGTGCTCAGGATGGAACGGCGGATTGAGAACTCCGGCTTCTCCCAGCAGATCGTACTCGCGGCAAACAGCCGCCGGGTGGACTTCAGGACGGCGGTTCAATGGGATGCGCTGCATCGTCTGCTCAAGGTGTCCTTCCCGATGAACGTCGCCGCCACCGAAGCCATCAACGAAATTCAGTTCGGCTACATGACCCGGCCGACCCACCGTTCCCGCGCCTACGATTCAGACCGGTTCGAGGTCTGCCAGCAGCGCTATTCTGCGCTTGCCGGTCAGACCCACGGCGAGGCGATCATCAATGACTGCAAGTACGGCATCAGCCAACTGGGGAGCGACCTGCAGCTGACGCTTCTGCGCGCCGCGTAAAGCCCCGAAATGCGCGCCGACAACGGCCATCACACCTTCACCTACGCCTTCGTCGGCTGGGAGGGCTCCTTCGCGGAGTCTCCGGTGGTTCGAGAGGCGTATGCGCTCAATGTGCCGCTCGCCGTCTCGACGGGAAGCCTTAAAACCTTCAGCGCCTTCCGGGTGGATGCGGCGAACGTATTCATTGATGCCGTCAAACCCGCTGAGGACGGCAGCGGCGACGTGATCCTGCGCCTGTACGAAGCCAAGAAGGGGGACACCTTCTGCCGCCTTCAGGTGAACCTGCCGTTTGCGTTCGCCTGGGCGTGCGACATGCTGGAAATCAAAAAGGAACCGCTTTCGATCGAGGAGGGCGCGATTGCGCTGCATCTGCGCCCGTTTGAGGTAAAAACGCTGCGGCTTTGCAGGGCTTGACGAGGAATCGGAAGGCACAGACGGGCCGCGGATAAAGGGCCGTCTGTCCGCGCTGGATTATAAACAATACTTCGGTCTGTTTTCTTGGCTTACCCAAGAAAACAGACCGAAGTATTGCGTTTGCGCGGTCTTTTTAACCCTCGGATGCGCAGGCATGGGCTGGAATCAGGTTTGCGTTATCATCGCCTTGCGCCTGTTGCGGTGGGGTGTTTGCTCAATGGACATCGATAGGCATCGGCGGAACGAGGCATCGCCACGGTCGTGTCAGGCGGTACCAACAACAAACCCAGGACGGAACAGACCGATTCACTTGTTAGGAAGTATTGTTCAGCATAGACAGTTACAAAATATTTCCATAAATTGCGCGAAACCCATTCGCAAATGACATAAGTATGGTATAATGGCTTTGCTTATCAGCTGGGAAAATCCTCCATTTCCCCGTGGGCGGCTGAACGATGTTGAGCCCGGCACGAATGGCTTTGTTTCCATCTTGACAAGCAAAGGTGTTTATTACGGTACTCAGGCAGGCCGGTTCCCCGGCGACTGCTTTTACAGCATTACAGCGTAAGATTCTTTGTGACCGTGTGATTTGCTTTTGTGCGGAGCGGTTTCTTATTGATGCATATTGCCGCAGGCATCCAAACACTGCGCACGGGATGCGCTGGTCGGCGCATGGGGGACTGAACGGAAGGGTGCGCTGTGCGGGATGGGCACATAAAGTGCCATTTTCTTCTCTTGAGTTCCATGGATTGCGTAACCCGTGTGCAGCTTGCATTCTGCGGGGTTTTTCTGCGAAATGCAACCGCTTTGCCTCGGAGTGCGGCGGATGACATCTCGCCGAAAGGCTCGCAGGATGATAAGTGCGTTGAGGGTGTGAATGTAACCGGCCCCGTAACGCCTACGCATTATAATGTGCGCAAAGACAGGAAAATCCTGGAATTGAACCACCCGGAATTAACCAAATGTTTTCAAAACTTATCGGGGGGCGATCGACGACATGAATACAATGGCCAGAAAGTTGATTTTTGGAGGGCTTGCTTCCGTTCTATTTTTTGTAATGTGCGGCATCCCCTCCATGGCAGAAGCGCCATCCGTCCCCGAGGAGCCGGTCACGGCGGAAGTGCATTCTGCGCCTCAGGAAACGGTGGAAGCCCAGGAGGCGCCCTCTCCGTCCGTTTCCGAGGACGAACTCCAGATGCAGGGCGACGAATCCAACACTACTAATGAAGGAACCGGGCCGGAACTGATTGGGGAGACAGAGATCATCGAGGAAGAACCGGTTCCGCTCGCCGGTGGCCCGGCACCCAGCGTCACCATCCGTACCAGCCGCGATATCAACGACCTTCGCATCGGGGACGAGTTGGTGCTTACCGCCGAACTCAACGGTTTTCAAGATCTCGAGTGTGCGATTCGCTGGCAGGCCTTTGAAGACGGCCAGTGGAAGGACATAAAGGGTCAGGGCTCAACCAGGATGACCATCCGCATCACGGAGGACAACGCCTCCTGGGCATACAGGGTCGCGGTGGACGCGGCGCCCGCTGTATAACACCCGTATCAAACCGGAACGAAAGTTCCGGAATTTGGCTTCTACGGACGACAAAACAGACCGAAGTTCAATTGATACCACCTGGAAGACGAGGAGGTTTATCCCATGAAGAAAACGAACAAGCTGGTCGCCCTGATTGTGGCTGTAATGCTGCTGCTCAGTGCAACAACCGCCTTCGCTGCCACCTACGTCAGCGATCCGGTTTCCCCGAGCATCGCAAACCCGGGTGGAAGCGAAGCGCTGCCGGAGACCCCTGAAGAGGCGCTTCCCACCGAGGAGCCCGGCGCAGTCCCGGAAGAGACCGAGGCGCCTGAAGACCCTGTGGAAGTTGACGCGGTCGTGCAGACCGAAGAGGAGGGCGGCAGCGTAAACATCCGGGCCGCCGCCAGCATGGATGCCGAGATCATCGGCAAGCTCACGAATGGAATGAGCGTCAGCGTCCTCGGCACAGAGGGCGACTGGACGAGGATTCGCGCCGACGGAGTCGTCGGGTATGTTTATTCGAATTATATCAGCTTCCCGGAGCCGGAAGCAGAAGAACCGACCGAGGTCGCTCCTGAAGCACCCGCTGCGGTGGAGCAGAAGATCAAGGTCGCATCAAATCTCGACACGGGCAGCCTTAAGCCCGGCGACGTCCTGACCCTGTCCGCCGAACTGATCGGCTTCGAGGGTCTCGATTACTCGCTGAACTGGCAGGTCAAGCGGCTGGGCGGCGATTGGGAGGACATCTCCGGTGCCACCGAAGCGTCCCTTACCCTTGACATAAAGGAAGAGCACAACGGCTGTTCCTGGAGGCTCCGCGCCAGTATCGACGGCTAACGGCCGGCGGTGCCTCGCACGCGCGGGCGTTTGAACCAGGCCCGCGCAGGCGGAGCGGCCATTGACCAAAGCGACAAGGTTCTGCAATAATCAAGGAGGGCATCCGTATGAGGAGTACACTCAAGAGATTTACGGCCGTATTAATCTCGCTCCTGATGTTGTTTGAGTATCCGCTCACCGCGGTAACCGCGTTTGCGCAGGACGTGTACAGCGCGTCAACCGTCACCATCGTGGAGGTTCCCAATGACGCCGCGAATTTCGTGCTGGCGGTGAAAGCTAGTAACTATAGGGACCACGACTCTTCCGTGAGTAACAATAGCATTCAATCAACAACAGCAGGTGTGGTGACTTGGGCACGAAGTTACGCAAATGGAGGGAATAACAGGAGACTCACAATAACAGGCGAAAAGCCAGGTACAACTACTGTGACTTATACTGCGGGCAGTTCGTACCAAATCACGGTTGCCGTCTATGCGAACGTGACGTTTGATGGCAATTACGCATCGGCGCCTACTTTCGTAAAGCGCACCGACACCAGCGGCAGGGTGCGGGTGCCCGACGCTGCGCAAGCTGCCGCGAAAGGCATTTCAAACCCCGGCTTCAAGCTTGTGGGCTGGTCGCTGAACAGAGACGGCCGCAACCCCATCAGCATTGATCAAACCACTGATGATTCGATCTATACTGTAGTTTCGCCCTACAATACGACGCTCTACGCCGTGTGGCAGGAGTTGGTCAAAGCGACGTTCAAGCTGCCCGCTGGCGACAGCGTGGTGTACGCCGACGATGCCGGCGAGATCACAGTGCCTGACGGCGCGGCAACCGCACCCGCGGGCCACACCTTCAAGTATTGGACTGATGAGCAGCCCTCTAGCGGCAGCGCCTGGCGGCTTACGCAGGCGGAGTTTGAGAGTGATCCGCCCGAGGCGTTCACCGGCACCACCATCACGGAGAATAAGGTTTTCTACCCCGTCTACGTGACGAGCAAGTTCACCGTCACCTTCTTTGTCCCCAACGGGCTTGGCGGCATGTCGCCATACGGCAGCCAGCAGGAAGTGCTTTACGGCGATCCCGCCCAGGCGCCTGCGGATCCCGATCTCAGCGGGCTGGGTTTGCGCTTTACCGGCTGGGACAAGGCCTTCAGCTCGGTCACCGAAAACCTCGTTGTAAACGCGCTGACCGTCGAGCAGTATACGGTTACCTTCTATGACAAGGACGGGATTGTGATCGGCGAACCGCAGAAGGTGGATGCGGGAAGCAAGGCTACCGCGCCGACGCCGCCTACCTTCTATGGCTACAACTTCCTGCGTTGGGAGCCCGCCGATTTCGCGAGTGTCACCAGCGATATGGAAATTCACGCTGTGTATGACGATCTTGACATGACGAGGACGATCAGGCTCTACAGGAACAGGACGTCCACCGACCAAACTTATGTGGATGTCACCACGGACCGCAAAGGATACTTGATTCTGCCGCCCGCGAGCGATTCCCGCCTCAATTTCACGCACACCAACAGCAGTTACGTGCTGGGCGCTTGGGGCACTTCGCGTAGCCCTGGAAACGTGATCGACCGCGGATCGCATTCCGTTGGCGAAACGATGCATTTTCCGCAGAACACCAGCCTGTATGCCATGTGGATTCCGTCAAGCCCCACGCTGGACCACATCGACGTGCGCGTCGAAGGCGGCAATCTTTTGATTGAGCGCAAGGTCAATGACGTGGTCGTGTCCCGGCAAACGGTAACCCTGACGGTCACCAACGCAAGGGTCAGACTTAATGGCGGTTCTTGGATCAACTACAACTCGTTGTCGAACGGTGAGTTCCGCTTCACGAGTCTCAGGAACCTCAGCATGAGTACAAAAGTTGAGGTTGAGGCGACCTTCACCATCACCGGCAGTTCGACGCCCCAGACTCTCATCTTCACCATGTCGGATGAAGCGAAGCGCGCGGCGATTGCCGAGTGCCAGGGAACCAGCGGCTTTGACTTCATCATCCGATATGGCAGCGCCATCAAAATCTTCACCCATACGGTGAATTTCGAGTACAGGAACAACTCTACGCCCGACTGGGTTGTGGAGAACATTCTCAACGGCGGCTCAATCTCGGCGGCGCATCTGCCTCCCGAGCCCCAGACGTGGACTAAAATTGAGAACGGCTTTACCTACACCTACACTTTCCTCGAGTGGGTACCGCTGGAGAACTACGGCGAGAGCAACCTCAACAACGTGATCCGCGATATGACCTACTATGCAAGATATTTCGAGACGATCAAGAAGAACGCTTTCCTGGTGACGTATGTGACGTCCGGTGCGCCGGGGAATCCGGTGCCTGCGCTCCCCACGATGCATGACGTGGACAGCGACGTCACGGTACTCGCTCCCGTGTCCGTGCCCGGATACGATTTCACGGGCTGGACGTACACGGACGAAGACGGCAACAACGTTGATCCTTCGAGCCCGTTGGGTGCGGGTGCTACGTTTAAGATGCCTTCGGGCAACGTCACGCTGACGGGTATTTATACCCTTAGCACGGTGACGTACAAGGTTGAGCACTACCAGCAGAACCTGGACGGGACGTACAAGCACATCGAGGACGACGACACGACGCCGAGCGGGAAGTACGGCGACGCGATAGGCGTGGATGGGCTGAAGA
>JAEZTD010000081.1 GCA_023443705.1 Bacillota bacterium
CCACAGCTCCAGATGAATCACCATGTCGATGGACTTTGAGCGGATGACCGAGCCGATACCGTACATCGTGGCGATGTCGATGATGCCTACGCCGCGGATTTCCATGAAGTAGCGGATCATCTCCGGCGCTTCGCCCACGAGGCGATTGGCGGAGATGCGGCGGATGTCCACCACATCGTCGGCGACCAGCCGGTGCCCGCGCTTGACCAGTTCCAGCGCCGCCTCACTCTTGCCCACGCCGCTCTCGCCGGTGATGAGAAGGCCGCTTCCGAACACGTCCACCAGCACGCCGTGCTGGGTGATGCGCGGGGCCAGGTAGTTGTTCAGGAAGTTGATGATCTTCAGGACCAGCTGCGTTGTGTCCTCGTGGGTGGAGAACAGCGGCACATCATGGGCCTTGGCAGCCTCGGCCAGCCCTTCCACCAGCGGCATGTTGTGGCACACGACCACGCAGGGGATCGGATAGCTGAAGAACTGGGCCAGCCGCTCCCGGCGGGTGACCTCGTCCAGCGAAAACAGGTAGCTCATCTCCACCTTGCCCAGAATCTGCGGGCGCTCGTGGGCGAAGTGGGTCCAGTAGCCGGTCAGCTGGATGCCGGGGCGGTTGATGTCGCTGGAGTCGATGGCCAGCTCCGGGTCGCTGCCGGCGGATATGACGTCGAGGCCCAGGCTCTCGACAAATTCCTTAACGGGTACCATACGATCAATCCTTTCGGGCGGACGCGGTGGCGTCCTCATCCAGAAACCGTTCGATCACCTGCGCCACGCCGTCCAGATGGCTGGCGGGCGCCGGCAGCGCCTCCGCCCGCACGTGGGACGGCGCGTTCTCCACAGCGTAGCCATGCCCGGCCCACCGGATCATGGAGAGGTCGTTATCATTGTCGCCAAAGGCGGCCGCGTCCGCCCGGTTTATGCCCAGCCGCTTTGAAAGCGCCTCAAGGGCCGCGCCCTTCGTGACGCCCGCTGCCGTGCATTCCAGGTAGTTTGGGCGCGACAGCGCGAATTCCACCCGGCCCGAAAAGCGCGGGGGCAGCGTCCGCGCAAGCTCGGCTGTGACCGGCGGCTCCGCGATCAGGAGGAGCTTGCATAGCGGCGCATCGATCCATTCGGAGAGCGGTGCGCCCACCGGAACGCCTACGATCCCGCCGATGCCGCGGGCGTACAGGTTGCTCTGGGCATTCTCGCGCTCAAAGTAGTATTCTTCGCGGGTAAAGGCCTGCACGTGGACGCCCAGCTCTTCCGCCGCGCGGGCGACCAGCCGCGCGTCATCCGGCGCAATCTCCCGCGCCTCAATGGCTTCCCTTGCGTTCAGATCGTAGATCAGCGCGCCATTGAACGCGATCACCGGCGCGTTGACGCCGATTGCTCCGGCGTAGGCCGCCATCGCCTTCACCATGCGGCCGGAGGCCAGCACCACCTTTACGCCCGCGCCCATCGCGCGCCGAAGCGCGGAGACCGTGCGTGGCGTCAGTTCCGCGCGCTTGTTGAGAAGTGTTTCGTCAAGATCTGACGCGATCATTTGTATCGGCATGTCGTTCCCCCAAGTTTTCTCCATTTTCTATTATACAACCAAAAGCGCAAAGCGCGCAAATGTTTTTCGAAAACTCGCTTTTAACTTTGGAAATTCGCGCTACAATAAGACTTGGGCCTTTTTTAGGCGCGCCGTGCCGCCCGCAGTCCGCGCGGAGCCAGAAACCAAAGCGATCCTCGCCCCTTTCCGCGTATAGCGCACGTACCCGATTAGCTGTAACCGCCAACGCAGCGCGAGGGCGGCCGAGGAGGTTCCCGAATGACCCGCGACCGCTCGTACCCATGGCGCTTTTCCCTGTTTATGGCCGCATATTACGGGGCGAACGCCGTCTATCAGGGCTTTATTTCCGTGTATTTTGCAAACAAGGGGCTGGACAGCGCCCAGATCGGCCTCTTGATGAGCGCCGTCCCGGTGGTGAGCGTCGTCACCCAACCCGCCTGGGGCGCCGCAGGCGACCGCGCGAAGAGTCGGAACAATGTACTGCGCGCCATGTGCCTTCTCTCCGCCGGCATGATCCTGCTTCTGCCGCTGAAAGACGGCTTCTGGTACTATTTCGGCGTCCTGACGCTGTTCGCGGCCAGCTACACCTCAATCCAGCCGATGGGCGATTCGTTGATCCTGGAAGCGCTGCAGAGCCACCACCAGTCCTTTGGCCCCATACGCCTGCTCGGCACCTATTCGTTCGCCGTCGCGTCGATCGTCTTCGGCCGACTGATCGACGGCCACCTGGACAGGGTGCCCTGGATGACGGCGATACTCGTCAGCCTCGTGTTCCTCTCCACTTACCAACTGCCGCCCACGGCTGGCCACGCCCACAAAAAAAACAGCGCGTCGATGTCGGCGCTGTTTAAGGACCGTAAGCTGATGCTCCTGATCGCGGTGGTGACGCTGCTTCAGACTACACTGGGCTACTTTTACATATTTTTTCCGGTGTACTTTACGAGCCTGCCCGGCGGGAGCCCGGCGCTGCTCGGATGGGCATTTTTCGTCTCGTCCGCCAGCGAGACGCCCTTTCTCCTGCTCATCGACCGGCTGTTTGAAAAGCTGGGGGCGGGAAAGCTGCTCCTGATCTCCGCAGGGTCGCTCTTCGCCCGCTGGCTGATCCTTGCGCTGACGGACGATGTGTGGGTGGCGATGGCCTCCCAACTTCTGCACGGCTGGGGCTTCATCGTGATGACGGTGACGATGGCGAAGTACATCAGCATGACCGTGCCGGAGGAGCTTCGAACCCGCGGGCAGATGCTCTTGGCGGTCTCGGGCTTCGGCGTGGCGCGGGTTCTGGGCAACCTCGGCGGCGGCTTCGTAGCCCAACGAATCGGGCTTCAGGCCACCTTCGGCGTGATGGCGGCGGTGGCGCTTCTGACGCTCTTCGCATTTGTCCCGGTCTTCCTCCGAAAAGGCGTCAACGCGTAGAACCGCCAAAAATCCGTCCGCGCTATGCCCGCTCCGAGAAAACGAAGCGGGCTTTTTTACGCCTTCGGCAGCGTCACGATCACCTCGACGCTGTCCGGCTTTTCCAGCACCCGGCTGACCGCCTTGACGCCCGCTTTGTTGAGGGAGCGCACGGTGGCGAGCAGCGCGTTGACAAACATGCGCTGGTCGCGGCAGTAGATGCGCACCTGCCGGGCGCGTGGCCGGGCGGCGCGGTCGATCATGGCTTCGAGGGCGCGCACGCTCAAGCCCTCCGCCTGGGCGCGAGCCAACGCCGCCAATTGGTCCGCCTCGCTTTCAAGGCGCAATAGCGCCCTGGCGTGGCGCTCACCAAGCGGCGCCTTCCTGAGTACGTCCAGCACAGCCTCCGGCAGCGTCAGAAGGCGCATAAGGTTCGCCACCGCGCTCTGGCTGCGCCCAAGCCGTCTGGCTACCTCCCGCTGGGTCAGGCCGTGCGCCTCGACGAGCCGCCCGCAGGCCTCGGCTTCGTCAAGGTAATGGAGCTCCTCCCGCTGCAGGTTTTCGACCAGCGACAGGACGGCGGCCTCTGCGTCGGAGGCCTCCACCACCAGCGCATCCACCGCCACAGCGCCCAGCTTTTTGAGCGCGCGCAGCCGCCGCTCGCCGG
Source organism: Bacillota bacterium (assembly GCA_023443705.1). GTDB lineage: Bacteria > Bacillota > Clostridia > Christensenellales > Aristaeellaceae > JAEZHK01. The sequence goes on from JAEZTD010000081.1 coordinate 3,591, forward strand.
CGATCAATTCGTACCCGCCGGGGCAGGGCCTGACCATCGGCGGGGAAAGGAGCCCGTCCCGCCGGATCGATTCGGCCAGCGAATCGATGCCTTCTTCTCCAAACAGACGCCGAGGCTGCTCTCTGGACGGTGTGACAAAGTTCAGCGGCACGCGCCGGATCTCCCGGCGCAGCGGTTGCTCCTCCATCCGACGGACCTCCACAAAAAAATCCCGCACTATATATGCGGGAAGAGGGCGGGCAAAGCGCGTTCGACGATCATTTCGGCGTGACAGGGACAAGCCGCCGCACCAGAAACCATCCAACCGTACCCGAAACCAGCATGATGAGGTACACGGGCAGATACCCGGCGTGTTCCACAATCAACCCGGCAAGATAGGTGGAGAAGGCCAGCGGCGTGAGCACCAGCGCGTTGAGTACGATGGCGTCAGACCGGATCTCCGGCGCGACCAGCGTAATCATGTGCTGGTAGAACCCGGTGTAGGCCGATGTGTTGAGCGAGACCAGGACCATCGCCGCCGACAGCGGAACCATCACCGGAACGCCCCCACGGGCGAGCGCCCAGCAGAGGATGTTTGTCAGCGCGCAGACGACGCCCAGCGCCTCCCCCATCCGCATCATGACGGGGTAGGAGAACCTGCGGCACACCTGCGCCCACATAACCCCCGCCACGATCTGCCCGAGGACGGGCATGAACACAAGCGTCGCCAGCTGCGCCTCGCTCAACCCCGCGTCGCGCCCGAACATCAGGTTGATCGGCGCAGCCATCAGCGTGACGGTATAGAGAAGGCGCGCAATCAGCGTATGCCGGACCGGCGCGTTGTCCCGAAGGATCGGCAGTAGCCTTTGAACGTACTTCACCGGGTGAATCGGCGGCTGGTCGGGCTGACTGGGGTGGGGCACATCCCGGATCATCGACAGGACCACCGCGTCCAGCAGCATCAGCCCTCCACCAAGCGCGAAGATCACCGCATACTGCATTTGAAAGGAAAGCTCGCTGCCCAGCACCGTTCGGAGCACCCAGCCCACCCCCAGCCCCGCAATCCCTGCGAAGGTCTGCTGCAGGCTTATCACCACGCCCCGCCGGGCAATGGGCAGCGTGCGGTTGGCGATCTCCGCCCAGCAGAGGCTGAGAAAGCCGTCCAACACAAAAAAAAGCGCGTACAGCCCGAGGAAGCCCCAGGCTGCCGCCATGCCGGTGACTCCGGAGAACATCATAAGGGCCATTAAGAGCACAATGGGGCGGCATGTGAAGCCCACAACCGCCATCAGCCGCGACTGCGAGCGGAACCGGTGGAAGAACAGCCCCAGAACGAACTGGCCGGTCAGCCACATCAGCGTCTTGATCGTCGCCGCCAGCCCTGCCAGAGCCGCGGAGCCTGTGGTCAGCCGGATAAAGTTGGTAATTACCGTGTCGCCCTGCAAAAAGGAGAGTCCCGCCCAAAAGAGCGTACCCTCCAGAATCATTAACGTCGCGTTTCGGTTGACGGCCCTTTGGTCAAACATCGCATCTTCTTCTGGGCGCGCGGGCCCGGACGTTTTCAGAATGTATGGGGATCACCCCGCATATTCGCGGATTAAGCGGAGCACGTTTTTCAGGCCGTTGGCGGAGGGCTCCTTCTCCATCGCGTCGATCAGCGCGCCGCGGTTTTTGTAGACCTCCACCACCCGCGACCGGAGGGTCTCCGGCGTCATGTCCTCCTGGAAGAGCACCTGGGCAAGGCCCCGCGCCTCGAAGGACTGGGCGTTTAAGATCTGGTCACCCCGGCTGGCCGACTTCGGATACGGAATCAGAAGCGACGGCTTGCGAAGGGCCAGAATTTCTGATAGGGTGTTGGAGCCCGCGCGGGAGATGAGCAGATCCGCCGCCGCGTAGGCGTGGGGCATCTCGTCGGTCAGGTATTCCTTCTGGCAGTAGCCCGCGGTGCCCTCGAAGTTCGTCTCCAGGTTGCCCGCGCCGCACAGGTGCAGCACCTGAAAGCCCGCTGTCAGCCCCGGCAGCGCCGCGCGCAGCGCGCGGTTGATGGCCTGCGCCCCGCTAGAGCCGCCCACCACCATCAGAACCGGGCGGTCGTCCCGGAAGCCGAAGAGCTTCAGCCCTTTTTCGCGGGAGCCGGAGAAGAGCTCCGGCCGGAGCGGCGTACCCACGTACAGCCCCTTGCCGCCGGCGAGCTTCGCCGCCTCGGGGAAGGTGCACAGCAGCTTTTTCGCAAAGGGCATCGCCAGCTTGTTGGCAAGGCCCGGCGTCATGTCGCTCTCGTGGAGCAGCACCGGCACCCTGAGCGCCGCCGCGCCGTAGACCACCGGCACCGACACAAACCCGCCCTTGGCGAACACGAGGTTCGGCCTGAGCCGCGCCATCAGCGCTACGGACTGCACCGCGCCCGCGATGACCTTGAACGGGTCGCTCAGGTTTTTCAGGTCAAAGTAGCGCCTGAGCTTGCCGGTCGATATGGCGTGGTAGGTAACGCCCTTGACAGGCTCTACCAGCTTTTTCTCAATGCCGTCGGCGGTGCCGACGTAGTGCACATCCCAGCCCTCTGCGAGAAGTGACGGGATCAGCGCCAGATTGGGCGTCACATGGCCCGCGGTGCCTCCGCCGGTCAAAACGATGCGCTTCAAATCCGAACCACCCTTCGAAATTTCGCCACATTACCATCATTATAGCATGCGCCGGACAAAATGCCTCGCAGATGATGTTAAATGAGCTTATGTTATTTGCGAATTCGCGCCGTTTGGATTATGATATAGACATCTGCCATCGGGAGGGATTTTGTTGGGCTATCAGGCGCTGTACCGCACATGGCGGCCGGAAAAATTTGAGGACGTGGTGGGTCAGGAGGCGATCGTCAAAACGCTCGTCGCCCAGGTGGAGTCGGGCCGCATCGCCCACGCGTACCTGTTCTGCGGCAGCCGCGGCACAGGCAAAACCACCACCGCAAAAATCCTCGCCCGAGCGGTCAACTGCACAAACCCGCTGCCGGGCGCGGATCCCTGCGGCGCGTGCGAAGCCTGTACCGCGATCCAGGAGGAGCGGTCGATGGACGTGGTCGAAATCGACGCCGCCTCCAACAACGGCGTGGACGAGATCCGTGACCTGCGCGAAAAGATCCAGTATCCGCCCTCCACCGGGCGCTTCAAGGTCTACATCATCGACGAGGTGCACATGCTGTCGACCGGCGCGTTCAACGCGCTTTTAAAGACGTTGGAGGAACCACCCGCCCACGCGGTGTTCATCCTGGCCACCACCGAACCTCAGAAGCTGCCGGCCACCATCCTCTCCCGCTGCCAGCGCTTCGATTTCCGCCGCATCCCGGCGAAGGTGATCGAGGAGCGGCTGTGGAAGGTGCTTGGCGCCTCCGGCGCAAGCGCCGAGGACGAGGCGGTGCAGCTCATCGCGAGGAGCGCCGAGGGCGGCATGCGCGACGCGCTGAGCCTTCTGGAC
>JAEZTD010000086.1 GCA_023443705.1 Bacillota bacterium
TTGCACTTTCCTTGGAGTCGCCTCCACCGGGGGTTACCCGGCACCCTGCCCTATGGAGCTCGGACTTTCCTCGCGTTCGAGCCTCTCGGCTCTCCCCCGCGGCCGTCCGGCGGCCTCACAAACCAAATTATCCTTCCGGCGGCAGGTAGAGAATCCTGCCGCAGTTGTCGCATTCGACGACGCGCCCTTCCGTTTGGATCTGCTTGAACGTCACCGACGGCAACGACATGTAGCAGCCGCCGCACTGTCCACCGACCAGTTTCGCCATCGGCGGCGTTACATGCTGCTTGATGTTCGCATATCGATCCAGAAGGTCAGGCTTGATCGCCTTGCCCTCGGCTTCCGCCTTGCGCTTCAAGCTGTTTAGCTTTTCGCTGTCCTGCCGGAATTCCTGATCGTACACCTGTTTGAGCTCGTCATACTCCGCCTTGGCCTTGGCGGCGCGCACGCGAATCTCCTTCTGCTGGCGGTCTCGCACCTCGGCATCCTTGCGCAGCTTCTGGAGCTCCTGCTCGTAGAGCGAGAGTGTATCCAAGAGCTTCTGCACCTGCGCAATCCGGGATTCGATCTCGGCCAGCGACTCCGGCGCGGCGCCTTCGGCTTCCGTCACCTGTGTGCGCACGACGCCCTCGAGGCGGGAGGCTTCATCGGAGATGGCCTCCATTCGGTCGCACATGGTGGCGACCTCTTCCTCGATGCGCTTCATGTTGGCCTGTTGCTCCACGATAAAATCGCGGTGCCTGATCAGCTTCAACCGGTTGGGCGCCTGCCGCATTTCGTTCTCAAAGCGGTCGGCCTCCATGTCCACCTGCATGAATGCCCATAGCTTATCAAGCTGCATCATATTCCCCCAATCCGCACGTCAAAAAGGCTCATAAGCGCTTTCCGCGACGTGCACAGTATATTGTAACGCATCCGCGTGTTTTTGTAAACTGTTTCTCAAGGCTTTAACCATCACCCGCTCGGTGTGGTAATGCCCTGCCTCTACGAGCGTAAGCCCAGCCGCCGTGGCCGCGAGGGCCTCGTGGTGACGTACCTCGCCGGTCAGGTATGCGTCACAACCCGCCGCATGCGCAACAGGCCAGAACAAGCCGCCCGCGCCGCCGCAGACCGCCACCTTCCGGATGGCCCGCGCGCCGCGGTACAACCGAGGCTGGCCGCCGAGGTTCCGGGCGGCGAGCGCTGTAAGCGCCTCGCCATCGCCGGTAAACGTCCCAACGCGAAGCCCCTTTTCAAGCGGCGCGACATCTTTAAGATCGAGGGCCTCCGCGAGCGCATCGTTCAGTCCGCCGGGTGCGCTGTCATAATTCGTATGGGCGGCAATCAGCGCGATCTTCGATCGCAGCAGTTCCGCCAGCAGCGCGCCCTCCCCGTCGTCCTCCCGGAGGTTTTTGCGGCCTTGAAAGAGGATGGGGTGGTGGGTGACGATCAGCTGCGCGCCCGCCTCCACCGCCTCCCGGAGCGCGCCGGGGGTCAGATCCAGCGCCACCAGCACCCTGTCCACCGCCCAGTCCGGGTGCCCGGCCAGAAGCCCGACGTTGTCCCATTCTTCCGCCAGCTCAAAAGGGGCGATCTCCCCCACCAGATCCAGAATCTTCGAGACCGAAACCATCCCGCACCTCCCGCCAGCGCTCAAGCTCCCCGCACATTTCGTCCACCCAGCGCTCCCCGCCCCGGATCGCGCCGGGCAGCGCCCGCTCGATGACCCGCATCCGGTGCCCTGCATAGGCCAGAAGGCTCTCCGGACGCTTTTTGAGGAGGATCGGCCCAACGAGAAGCTGCTTGTCGTCGTACAGCGCGCGGCCGGGCAGGGCGGCGATCACCGGGTAGAACCTGCGGCCCTCGTGGATGAGCGCCTCGTCGGTGATCCGGTAGCCGTTCTCCATAAGGTACTTACGAACAAGCGGCGCGTCAAGATTGGGCGCGAGTATCAGCTGCGCATCGCCTAACGCTTCCCGTCCCCTGCCGATGATGCCTGTGATGAGCTCCGCGCCCATCCCCGCGATCACCGCCGCGCCAACGGGCCGCGTGAGCGCCGCCGCGCCGTCGCCCACCAAAAAATCCGCCCGTTCGTCCAGCCGGAGCTTCCCGATCAGCCACCGAGCCTTTTCGAGGCTGTCGGCGCTGATGTCCGCAAATTGAACGGAGGCGCACCTGCCCGTAAGTAGCAGGTGCGCACCCAAAAAACCGTGATCCGCGCCGATGTCCGCAGCGCATTCGCAGGGCGGTACCATCGCCGCGATGGCGCCAAGCCGCGCGTCAAGGGTGATCGCGCGCATCAGTCGAGGGAGTCCTTGAGCTTGCGCGAGCGGCTGGGGTGGCGCAGCTTCCGCAACGCCTTGGCCTCGATCTGGCGGATGCGCTCGCGGGTGACCTTGAAGTACTTGCCGACCTCTTCCAGCGTGCGGGCGCGGCCGTCCTCAAGACCGAAGCGAAGCTTCAGAACCTTTTCCTCGCGGGGCGTCAGCGTCGAAAGCACGCTCATCAGCTGCTCCTTGAGCAGCGTAAACGCGGCGGCCTCGGCGGGTGCGGGCGCGTCGTCGTCGGGGATGAAGTCGCCCAGATGGCTGTCTTCTTCCTCGCCAATGGGGGTTTCCAGCGATACGGGCTCCTGCGCGATCTTGATGATCTCGCGCACCTTGTCTTCGGAGATGCCCATCTCAGAGGCAATCTCTTCCGGCGTGGGCTCGCGGCCATACTCCTGCAGGAGCTGCCGCGACACGCGGATGAGCTTGTTGATGGTCTCCACCATGTGTACGGGGATGCGGATGGTGCGGGCCTGATCCGCGATGGCGCGGGTGATGGCCTGCCGGATCCACCAGGTGGCGTAGGTGGAGAACTTATAGCCCTTGCGGTAGTCGAACTTTTCCACGGCCTTGATGAGACCCAGGTTGCCCTCCTGAATCAGGTCCAGAAACAGCATGCCGCGCCCGACGTAGCGCTTCGCGATGGACACCACGAGCCTAAGGTTGGCCTCCGCCAAGCGGTGCTTGGCATCTTCGTCACCCGTCTCCATGCGCCTCGCCAGCTGGATTTCCTCGTCCGCCGACAGGAGCGGAACCTTGCCGATCTCTTTCAGGTACATGCGAACCGGGTCGTCAATGGCGATGCCCTCGGGCACGCTGAGGTCGATGTCTTCGTCGATCAGCTCCAAAATGGGCTCCGGCTCGGGCTCCGTAACGGACTTGGATTCGTTGACCACCTCGATGCCCGCGTTTTCCAGCGTTTCAAGGATTTTGTCGATCTGGTCGGTGTCCAACTCCAATTCGCCGAGCTGCTCGATGATTTCCTTATATGTAAGCACGCCCTTGGCTTTTCCAGCCTCGAGCAGCTCCTTCACGCGGTTGGCCGCGCTCTGCATTGTCACCTTGCTCAAACGGTCCACTCCTTCCGACCGGTCCTCAGGCGCCCTAGCTCCTGTGTGAGCGCCGACATCTGTTGAATCAGTTCCCGCCGCCGCGCTTCTCCGGCGGTCGCCAACTCCTCCTGAAGGAGGTTGAGCGCGGCTTCCATTCGGTTTTTCCGAATTCTGTTCAGGCTATCCTCCGCGATTTGCATCGCCGTTTTTTCGTCGGGGAGCACCTCGTCCGCCAGCGCGCGGGCCGCGGCCTGGCGCTCGTCCTCGTCCGTCTGGTCGATGACTGAGGCAGCCGAGACGCCGGCAATGAGCTGCTTGGCCATGCGCGCGTAGAGCGGGGTGTCGAAATCCTCGGGTTTGACGGTCTCTCCCGGAATCATGTTCCGGGACAGGAGCAAAAGCAGTTGTCGTTCACACTTCTGCGTCTCCGTTTCGGCTGCGGGCTTGGGCTGAATGCGCCGCTCGGGGGGCTTGCGCTCCGGCTGCTGGCGGGTTCCAATCTGGCTCAAGAGGATCTCCCTCGCAAAGCCCGTCTCGACCGTAAGCCGCGTCAGGTAGTTCTCCAACTCCACCGGGTTTTCTACTCTTCGAAGGATCTCGCAGCACTTGATTGCGTACCCCGTGCGCCCATCCTGGGTGGTAAGATCGTATTCGACGGCCGCCGAATTCATCCGGTAGTCAAAGCGGCCGATGGATTTCAGCCTGTCAAATCCCTCCAACCCTTCGCGCCGGATAAAGTCGTCCGGGTCAAGCCCGTCCGGAAACACCAGCGCGCGGCAGGGAATCCCCGCCGCTTCCAGGATTTCCAGCGCTCGAAGCGTCGCCTTCTGCCCCGGCGCGTCACCGTCGTAAGCGACCCACACCTCCGGCGCGAACCGCTTCATGATGCGCGCCTGTTCTTCGGTCAGCGCCGTGCCCAGCGTCGCCACCACGCCCTGAACGCCGAAGCGCCGAAGCGCCACCGCATCCATATAACCTTCCACCAGAATCAGTTTGTCCAGCGAGCGCTCCTTGCGCACAAAGTTGATCGCGTACAGATTTTGCCGCTTGTTGAAAACCGGGGAATCCGGCGTGTTGAGGTATTTGGGCTGCGAATCGCCCATCGCTCGGCCGCCAAAGCCCAGCACCCGACCCTGCGCGTCTATGATCGGAAAGATCGCGCGGCCTCGAAACATGTCGAACCGCTTTTCACCCTTGCGCACGGTCAGCCCTGCCTTGACGAGGACCTCTTCCTCAAAGCCCTGCCGGATCAGTTCGTTTGTCAGATCTTCCCATTCCTCGTTTGCCGCGCCCAGGCCGAATCGGCGGATGTCGCCGTCGTCCAGGCCTCGCTTATGCAGGTATCCCAGAATCTTCGCGCCGCCGCTCGCCCACAAGGCGTCGTGAAAATAGCGCGCCGCGGCCAGATTGGCGGCGAAGACGCGCTCTTTTAGCGTCCTGTCAACTGCTGGTTGGTCGCCGGAATCGGGAAAAGCAATCCGCGCGCGCTCCGCCAGAAGCCTGACGGCATCCGGGAATTCCATCCGCTCCATTTCCATCACGAAATTGATGACGGTGCCGCCCTTGTGACAGCCAAAGCAGTAGTACATCTGCCCTTCGCTGTCCACGCTGAAGGAAGCGGTCTTTTCGTTGTGGAACGGGCAAAGCCCCCAGTAGCGCCGGCCTTTCGGCTTGAGCTGCACGTAATCGCCCACGACATCAACGATGTTCAGCCGCGCGCGCAGCTCATCGAGCCACGCATCCGGGATCCTTCCCGACATGCCGCACACCGCCTCGCACTGATCGCCTGCGCGATCTATTTTAGAATTCGCCGCCGTCGGTGGATTTCCTGCACAAATCCGACGCCGTGCGACAAATTAATCAGAAACGACCGGCGCGCGCTTTACGCGCTATTGTTCCCCATGTGGATGGTATATACCACGCGAACGTGCAGAAACCCTGCCCGTGCGCAAAATTAACTTTTCATTCTGCCGGAAACAGGCATAAAACGCCCGCCCTTCACGATTGATGCTGACTTCTCGCAATCCGGACCGCTCGCCGTCCGCATATTTCCCGGAAACCATTTGAACGCAATGTACTCATTCATCCTCTGCGCCCGCTTCACTTCGGATCTGGTTCTTCCCCCTCTTTATCGTCATCCGTTCCGTTTTCCCATTTGATCTTCCGCATTCAATGCAAATTTACGCCCTGCCCTCACCGGCTTCCCGCACTCCTTGATGGGCTGAAACGCGCAGCCGCGAGGGCGGCTGCGCGTTTGATGTTTCTTCATAACCTTGTCGCGGTTGGTGCCAATAGTAATACCTGACCGCCGCGATTGGCGATCAGTCGGATACCTGCGCCTTGCATTCCTGCTTTTTTTCGGGTTTCATGAAGCGCTGGATCAGCCAGTACATGCCAGCGGCCAGTACGAAATCGCCAACGCTGGCAATGCCCGGCACCACGCGAGTGATCGGAATGGTGTCTCCAAGAAACCACAGCGGCCCGTCCCACCCCACCAGCACATATTCCAGCAATTCGCCGGACAACACGCGTTCGACAAACCGCTCAAACGCGGGATGATAGACCACCGGGGTCACCGGCATGCGAAAACCGTTGGCGAAAATTACCAGCGCGTTGAGCGCAACGCCCGCGCCGATCAGCCAGACCGGCCTTAGCCTGCGGTTGACAAGGATGAACAGGAATAACAGCACATATTCGACCGTCACCGCCACGCCCAGGCATTCCTTCCCGAAAACCGGCAGCGCCGCCTCGATGGCGAAGGCCGCCACCGGAAAGAAGATCCCTCTGAGCGGCTCCTCCAGATAGTGCTTCAGCCGCCCGCCGCGCAGGTACCCAACGGCCACCGCCAGCGCGATCACGTACACGAGGATCACGTTTTTTTCTCCAACGCCTGTAAAAGCGCTTCAACCGCGGCGGGGTCAAACTGCTTATCCGTCTCTTCGCGCAGAATTTCAATGGCCCGCTCCTTGGGCATGCCTTTTCGGTAGGGCCGGTCGCTGGTCATCGCGTCGAAGGCGTCCGCGACGCCCAGAATCTTCGCGCCCAAGCAAATGCTCTCTGCGGTGAGGCCATAAGGATAGCCCTTGCCGTCCGGGCGCTCGTGGTGCTGCCGGATGATCTCGATCACCTCCGGCGCAAGGCCGACCTGCTCGACGATTTTGACGCCAATCATCGGGTGCTCCTGCATCTTGTTGCGCTCCGCAGGATCCAGCGGGCCGGGTTTTCTTAGGATGTAGTCCTCGATGCCGATCTTGCCCACATCGTGCAGCACCGCAGCTTCCCTGAGCGTCATCAGCTGCTTCTCCCCCAGCCCGAGCTGCCGGGCGATCATGTCCGCAAATTCACCCACCCGCTCCGAATGGCCCTGGGTGTAGGTGTCCTTCGCTTCCATTGTGGAAACGAAGGCGGAGATCAGCCGATCCTGCTGGCGCTTGGAATCCAGGTACAGCTGCCACGCGTATCGGGCCAGAAGCAGCGGCAGCAGCATGATCATCGAAATCCACGCGCCGGACTCCATGGACAGAAGCTCCGCGATCAGGAGCCCCAGCGGCATGGCCGCCAGCACGTTGAAGACGAGGCCCTTGATCGTGCGCAGAATATCCCGCCCGGAGATCTCGCCGTTGAGCTTGAACATGTACAGCATCAGCAGCGCATTGATCATGAACGCAGCCATGGAAAAGACAAAGGTAGGCACCAAAACGCCGGGAAACGCCATTTCGCCCTGCCTCCAGGGGAAGAGCTCGGTCACCTTGGCCGCCAGCGTGATTGCCACGACGATGGATGTGTTGTTGAACAGGTACTTCATCAGGCCCATGCGCGATGCCGCGTCCTTCGGCCGAACAAAAAGCTCATACACGTAGCGAAGGGTGCCGTTGATCACCCAGATGCAGCTGGCCGCCTCCATGCCGCGGGTGAGATACACCGCGAGTATGGAGATAATGGACACATCGAGATACTGATTGGATCGCATGCGGATGGGAAATGCGCTGCTGGCGGTGCACAGAAAAACAAGGCACGCCAATTCAAACGCATCCTTCAGGAATCCTATTTCGGCAATCTGTCGGGCGAAGCCGGCGAACGAATAAACTGTCAGAATGA